>NZ_JBEOVM010000088.1:0-27863 GCF_040295505.1 Streptomyces sp. NPDC002790
GAAGGGTCGGGGCTCTGCCCCGGACCCCGCTGCTCAATCGCCGCAGGGGCTTGAAATGCCCACCCGCCGCGGGGGATCGCCCGGGTGCCTCGCCCATCTCCCGCCCCGCCCGCTCGCCCCCTCCGGGGGCCGGGTGCCGTCGCCTTGGGCAATCTGCCGCCTTGGGCGGCAGGGTGGGCAAGGCGGCCCCCGGTGCCGCGCGCCCAGGACGATCGGCGTCGACCACGTCGTAGCCGGGCCCGGACGAGCGGGAGCCCCCGGAGGGGGTGGGAGGTGAGCGGGGCGCGGTGCAGCCGCTGAGACACCTCTCGGCGTACCGATCGCGTGACGCCGGTGCTGGTGGAGCCTGCGGCCCCGTGTGACGCCGGTGCTGGTGGAGCCTGCGGCCCCGTGTGACGCCGGTGCTGGTGGAGCCTGCGGCCCCGTGTGACGCCGGTGCTGGTGGAGTCCGCGGCCCCGCGTGACGCCGGTGCCGGTGGAGTTCGCCGCCCCGTGTGACGTCGTGACCGAGACCGAGGGCTAAAGGTCGACCAGTTCCTGGCGGGGCTCGCGGGGGACGCGGTTGCGGATGCGCCACACCGTGCCGGCCGCGGTGAGGCCCACGGAGAGGCCGGCCGCGCCCCACCACCACGGGGACCGGGTGGCCGGTTCGCGGGGTGACGCCGGGAACACGCCGGACCGTGTCAGCTGGTCGACCAGGGTGCGGGACGCGTGGTGCCAGCGCAGGTCGTCGTCGTTCACGTCGACCATCGGGTCCGTGCGGATCCACGGCGTACCGTCCTCCGCGACGATCAGCTGGTCCTGGCGCTCGATGACCGTGTCCGTACCGGGCGCCCGGTGGGTCTCGGGCCAGCCCGCCACACCGGTCAGACCCCACACGACCGTGGCCACCACGGGTGAGAAGCGGCCCTCCTGCCAGGCCTCCGGCACCCGCTCGGTCACCGTGTCGAACTCCGTGGTCAAGCGCTCAAGACGGGCGAAGTTCCGGTCCTCGTAGTGCAGGGCCTCCGAGGAGCCCGCCGCGGCGCCGGGCGCGATCACCACCGCCAGATCCGGCACATCCGTCCCGGAGCCCGGAACCGGCGGCCGCGCATGCGCCACCCCGGCCCCCGCCCACAGCAGCAGCACCGCCACCACCAGCCCTCGTACGTACTGCATCGCCACCCCCGCCGACGCGCCCCCACGTGACTCCCGCCACATCGACAAGCTACCGGCGCCCACTGACAACGACCAGGTCGCACCCGGGGCCCTTCTGACGGGTCCTGCTGGAGTCGCGGGGTCTGGCACGCACATCTGCGGCGTTGTCGTCGGTTGCCAACGCTCCGCGTTGACGCCCTCCTCCGCCTTGCAGCTGCACGCTTCCCCAAGCTCTCGGCTTCGCTCGAGCAGGGGAGACCCCATTACCCCGCTCGCCTGCACCGAACATGCACGGCCTCCCGTATCCAGCCTGACCCGTCAGAAGGGCCCCGCCCGGTAAAGGACCTTCGGCCGCTGCGGAGCTGTGCGTGGCACCTGAGACAATGAGGCACATGGCCTCTGATGTTCGCCCTCGTGTGCTCTCCGGAATCCAGCCCACGGCAGGCTCGTTCCACCTCGGCAACTACCTCGGCGCGGTCCGCCAGTGGGTGGCGTTGCAGGAGTCCCACGACGCCTTCTACATGGTTGTGGACCTGCACGCGATCACCGTTCCGCAGGACCCGAAGGAGCTGCGGGCCAACACCCGGCTCGCCGTCGCGCAGCTGCTCGCCGCGGGGGTCGACCCGGAGCGTTGCACGCTCTTCGTGCAGAGCCACGTGCCCGAGCACGCCCAGTTGGCCTGGATCATGAACTGCATCACCGGCTTCGGCGAGGCGAGCCGGATGACGCAGTTCAAGGACAAGTCGGCGAAGCAGGGTGCGGACCGCGCGAGTGTCGGGTTGTTCACGTATCCGGTGCTGCAGGTCGCCGACATTCTGCTGTACCAGGCCGACCGCGTCCCGGTCGGTGAGGACCAGCGGCAGCACATCGAGCTGACCCGGGACCTCGCGACGCGCTTCAACGGCCGCTTCGGCGACACGTTCACGCTCCCGGCGCCGTACATCCTCAAGGAGACGGCGAAGATCTACGACCTCCAGGACCCGTCGATCAAGATGAGCAAGTCGGCGTCGACGCCGAAGGGCCTCATCAACCTGCTCGACGACCCTAAGGCGACCGCCAAGAAGGTCAAGAGTGCCGTCACCGACACTGAGACCGTCATTCGCTACGACGCGGAGAACAAGCCCGGCGTCAGCAACCTGCTCACCATCTACTCCACCCTCACCGGCGCCGGTATCCCGGAACTGGAGAAGAAGTACGAGGGCAAGATGTACGGTGCGCTGAAGACGGACCTGGCCGAGGTCATGGTGGACTTCGTGACACCTTTCCGGACCCGCACCCAGGAATATCTGGACGACCCGGAGACGCTGGACTCGATCCTGGCCAAGGGCGCGGAGAAGGCACGGGCCGTCGCCGCCGAGACCCTTTCCCAGGCCTACGACAAGGTCGGCTTCCTGCCCGCCAAGCACTGAGCCGAGCACGGAAGCGTTCCGTACGTACGCGATGTCAGCCGCCCGCCACACGACGACAGGAGTATGACGTGGGGACCGTAACGATCGGTGTCTCGATCGCGGTCCCGGAGCCTCACGGCAGCCTGCTCCAGGAGCGGCGCGCGGGCTTCGGCGACGCCGCGGCGCACGGTATCCCCACGCACATCACGCTGCTCCCGCCGACCGAGGTGCCCGGCTCCGACCTCACGGCGATCGAGGCGCATCTGGAGGAGGTGGCCTCCGGCGGGCGCCCGTTCGCGATGCGGCTGTCCGGCACGGGCACGTTCCGGCCGCTGTCACCCGTCGTGTTCGTGCAGGTCGTCGAGGGCGCCGAGGCCTGCACCTGGCTTCAGAAGCAGGTGCGGGACGCATCGGGCCCGGTCTCCCGCGAGCTGCAGTTCCCGTACCACCCGCACGTGACCGTGGCGCACGGCATCGACGAGGAGTTGATGGACCGCGCGTTCGCGGAGCTCGCCGAGTACGAGGCGGCCTGGGCGTGCACCGGGTTCGCGCTCTACGAGCAGGGCGCCGACGGAGTGTGGCGCAAGCTGCGGGAGTTCGCCTTCGGCACGTCGTCGCTGCCCGTGCAGACCCCGGGCCGCACGACACGCGGCCCCCGGCTGCCCGCCAGCTGACCCTGCGTACGGTTCAGACCGGCAGTCGGCGGAACACCGGCCGTGGCACATGCCGCAGCGCCGACATCACCACGCGCAGCGTCCCCGGCACCCACACCGTCTCCGACCTGCGCCGAAGCCCGACCTCGATGGCCAGCGCCACCGCCTCCGGAGTCGTGGCCATGGGCGCCTCCGCACGCCCGGCCGTCATCTTCGACCGTACGAAGCCGGGGCGGACGATCATCACGTGCACACCAGTGCCGTGCATCGCGTCCCCGAGGCCCTGCGTGAACGCGTCGAGGCCCGCCTTGCTGGAGCCGTAGATGAAGTCGGCGCGGCGGGCACGCTCGCCGGCCGCCGACGACAGGACGACGAACGAGCCGTGGCCCTGGGACTGCAGGGCCCGCGCGCAGACGAGGCTCGCGGAGACGGCGCCCGTGTAGTTGGTCTGGGCGACGCGGACCGCCGACATCGGGTCGTCCTCGTCGCGGGCCTGGTCGCCGAGGATGCCGAACGCGAGCAGGACCATGTCGATGTCGCCCTCGGCGAAGAGCTTGCCGAGCGTCTCCTCGTGCGCGGTGGGGTCCAGCGCGTCGAAGGGAACCGTACGGGTGTCGGCGCCCAGGGCGCGCAGCCCTGCGGCCGCTTCGTCGAGCGCGGGGGACGGGCGGCCCGCCAGCCACACGGTGCGGGTGCGCCGGGCGACGAGGCGGCGGGCGGTCGCCAGCGCGATCTCGGAGGTGCCGCCGAGGACGAGCAGGGACTGGGGGGTACCGAAGGCGTCTTTCAACGGGGGGCTCCAGGGAGGCGGTTCGGGCGGGCGGCGGATCACAGCTTCAGGCGCCGTGACAGGTCCGAGCGGAATACCCCCTGCGGGTCCCAGTGCGCCCGCAGCGCGCGGAAGTCGTCGAGGCGCGGGTACATGGCGGTGAGCAGTTCGGGCCGCAGTCGGGAGTCCTTGGCGAGGTGGACGCGCCCGCCCGCGGCGGCCACCTCCTCGTCCAACTCGTCGAGGAACGCGCCCAGTTCGGGCAGGCTCGCCGGGATGTCGAGCGCGAGGGTCCAGCCCGGCACCGGGAACGACAGCCAGCCCGGGTCCCCCTCGCCGAAGCGCTTGAGGGTGGCGAGGAGCGACGGGCAGCGGCGCTCGCATGCGCGGCGCACGATGCGCCGCAGCGCCTCCTCCTCGCCATGCCCGACGACGAACTGGTACTGCACGAAGCCGCCGCGTCCGTAGACGCGGTTCCAGTGCGGGACGCCGTCGAGCGGGTGGAAGAACGCGGAGAGCTTGCGCAGTTCGCCGGTGCGGGACGTGGGCGCGCCGCGGTACCGGAGCTCGTTGAACAGGCCGACGCTCGCGGGGCCGAGCAGCCTCTCGGGGAGGAGGTCGGGAGCGCCGGGGAGGCGGGCGGGGCGGAACTCCAGCGGGTTCCTGCGGGCGCGGGCGGGCAGCGCGTCGAGCGGCGCGTGGTCGGCGTGCGTGAGCACTCCGCGGCCCGTCGCGGCGCCGCGCGCGAGCAGGTCGACCCAGGCGGCGGAGTAGCGGTGGCGGGGCCCGGTGGTGGCGAGCCGGGCCATCAAGTCGTCGAAGTCGGTGGCCCGTTCTGTGTCGACGGACATCAACGACGTCTCCAAGCGCCGCAGTTGGACGGTCGCCGTGAGGATGATCCCGGTCAGGCCCATGCCGCCCGCCGTCGCGTCGAACAGTTCGCTACCGCGCTCCACGACGCGTACCCCGCCGTCGGCGGTGAGGAGTTCGAGCATGGGGACGTGGCGGGCGAAGGACCCGGAGGTGGCGTGGTTCCTGCCGTGGACGTCGGCGCCGATCGCCCCGCCGACCGTGACATAGCGGGTGCCGGGCGTGACCGGAACGAACCAGCCGAGGGGGAGCAGTACCTGCATCAGGCGGTGCAGCGAGACGCCCGCGTCGCACAGCACGGTGCCGCCCGAGGCGTCGATGGCGTGGATTTGGTCGAGCCCCGTCATGTCGAGGACGGCGCCGCCCGCGTTCTGCGCCGCGTCCCCGTACGAGCGGCCGAGGCCTCGTGCGATGCCCCCGCGGCGTCCGGTGGCGGCGCAGTCCCGGACCGCGAGGACCGTGTCCTCGTAGGAGCGGGGGCGGATCACGCGGGCCGAGGTGGGAGCGGTGCGGCCCCAGCCGCTGACCGGTACGGAGTGCGGGACGGAGGGGAGAGTGGGTACAGGGTCGGTAGCGGGGTCGGCAACCATGACGGTGACCGTATCGCCCGAAGGTGCGAAGTTTGTCGTAAACCTAGCGAGCCCTCACCGGAACGGGTGATCGAAGTGGACATGGCGGGCAGGCTGAGATCATGGATTGGCTGAAGAAACTCCCTGTCGTCGGGCCGCTGTTCGCCCGGTTGATGCGGACCCATGTCTGGCACGCCTACGAGCGGCTCGACGCGGTCCGCTGGTCACAGCTTGCCGCGGCGATGACGTTCATCAGCTTCCTCGCGCTGTTTCCGCTGCTCACCGTGGTCGCGGCGGTGGCCGCCGGCACCATGGGCCCCGACCAGCAGAAAAAGCTGGAGCAGACGCTCAGCGATCAGGTCCCGGGTATCTCCGAGCAGTTGGACATCGGGGCGCTGGTCGACAACGCGGGCACGATCGGGATCATCGCCGGAGCGCTCCTGCTGTTCACGGGCGTCGGCTGGGTCGGCTCGATGCGGCAGTGCCTGCGGGACGTGTGGGAGCTGCCCGACCCCGACGAGAACCCGATCATGGGCAAGCTCAAGGACGCCGGGATCCTCGTCGGGCTCGGCCTCGCGGGCCTCGTGTCGGTCGGGGCGTCCACCCTCGCGGCCACGGCCGTCGACTGGACGGCCGACCAGATCGGTATCGACAGGGCGGGCTGGGGCGGCATCCTGCTCCAGGCCGCCGCCTTCGCGATCGCGGTCCTCGCCGACTTCCTGATCCTGCTCTACGTCCTGGCCCTGCTGCCCGGAGTGCAGCCCGGGCGCCGCGATCTGGTCACCGCGGCGCTGATCGGGGCGGCGGGCTTCGAGCTGCTGAAACTGGTGCTCAGCGGCTATATGAAGGACGTCGCGGCGAAGAGCATGTACGGCGCGTTCGGCACTCCCGTGGCCCTGCTCCTGTGGATCAACTTCACCGCGAAACTGCTGCTGTTCTGCGCCGCGTGGACGGCGACGGGCCGGGTGGGCCTGCGCAAGACGGAAGAAGCGGAGGCGGAGGCGGAGGCGGCGGAGGTCAGCCCTTCGTGATCTTCAGCGGCCACTTCTTCCGCACCGCGAACACCGCACCCGCGAGCACGACGAGCACCCCGCCCACGATCGCGAGCGCGATCCCGACGCCGCTGGAGCCGCCGCCGGTGACCGCGGCGTGCGCGGCCGCCTTGCCGGGCCCGGCGTCACCGGAGCCCGGGGACTCCGCGCCCGCGGGCGTCTCACTCCTCGGCCCGACGAGATGGCCGACGGGGGAGACCTTGCCGTCCGCCTGGAACCCCCAGTCGAAGAGCCGCGTGGTCTCCTTGTAGACGGCCTGGCTCTCCTTCGCCTTCGGGTTCATGACGGTGACGAGCAGCACCTTGTCGCCGCGCTCGGCGACGCCCGTGAACGTGGACCCCGCGTTCGTCGTGTTGCCGTTCTTCACCCCCGCGATGCCCTTGTACGCGGGCAGGCCAAAGGAACCGGTGAGCAGCCGGTTGGTGTTCTGGATCCCGAACTGCTTGGTGGTCTTGCCCTTCTTCTGCTTCATGGGGAACTCGGCGGTGGCCGTGGCCGCGTACTCCCGGAAGTCCTTCTTGTGCAGCCCCGACCGGGCGAAGAGCGTCAGGTCGTACGCGGAGGAGTGCTGCCCCGGCATGTCGTAACCGTCGGGGCTGACGACGTGGGTGTCGCCCGCCTGCAGCTCGTCGGCGTGCGCCTGCATGTCCTTGACGGTCTGCGCGACGCCCTGGTTCATGGCGGACAGGACATGCACCGCGTCGTTGCCCGACCGCAGGAAGACGCCCAGCCACAGGTCGTGAACCGAGTACGTGAAGCCCTCCTTGACGCCCACGAGGCTCGAACCGGCGCCCATCCCCGCCAGGTCCGAGGGCACCACCTTGTGCTTCGTCGTCTTCGGGAACTTCGGCAGCACGGTGTCCGCGAACAGCATCTTCAGCGTGGAGGCGGGCGGCAGCTGCCAGTGCGCGTTGTGCGACGCGAGGACCTCACCCGACTCGGCGTCCGCGACGAGCCAGGACTTCGCCGTCAGGTCCTTCGGCAGGACGGGCGCGCCCCCCTGAACGTTGACCTGCGTCCCCGGCTTCCCCAACTGGGCGCCGCCCACCTGGGACATCGACGCGGGCGGCTTGTCGTCGTTCTTGTTCTTGTCCTTTTCCGCGGCGGCCGCGGGCAGCGCGCCTGCGAACGTCAGGGCGGACGCGGCGAACAGCACTGCGGCCTTCTTCAAGTGCGACGTCGGTCGCGCGGCGTGGGAGTCGGGCACGCTGGTGAAGGTACCTGTACCTGCCCTGTAAGTCTCCACCGGTGCGGCCTGTGTTCGCCCTGGCCCACCCCGGCGGCGGTGCGCGAGCCCGCGCGGCGATACTGAGGGTATGAAGCTCAGCCGCCCCGTGTCCTGGTTCCTGCTCGCCTTCGGGGTGTGGAGCTGGATCATCTGGATCACTTTCGTCAAAAACCTCGTCAAGGACGGCAGCGGCCTCGCCTTCGACGACGCCGGGGACCCGACCGCGTACTTCTGGGTGCATCTGACGCTCGCCGTCGTCTCCTTCGTATTGGGGACGGTTGTCGGGGGCATCGGGTTGCGTTCCGTACGCACTCTGCGTCGCACCTCATAGGCGACCGGGCAGATGATCGTCGTCTTCGTACTCGTCGCCGCCGCCGTTCTCGCGGCCTTCGCGGCGCTGCACTACTACGCGTGGCGCCGTCTCGTACGGGAGACGACCACCAAGGGCGGATGGCCCAGACGGACCGGCACCGTCGTGTTCGTCGCCGGGCCGCTGCTGGTGTTCGCGGCGCTCGGGGCGGCGCGGGGCGGGGCGCCGTTCCTGCTGCAACAGGTGCTGGCCTGGCCGGGGTTCCTGTGGCTGGCGTTCGCGCTGTATCTGCTGCTCGCGCTCCTCGTGGGGGAGGTCGTGCGGCCCCTGCTGCGGCGCTTCCTCGAACGGAAGGCGCCGACCGTCCCCAAGGGCGCGGTATCCGTCCGGGTCCCGGTGCCCGAACTGCGGGAGTTGGAGCGGGTTCCGGGAGTGGGGACCGCCCCCGCGCCCACCCGGCGTCTCGTCCTCGCCCGGACCGTCGGCGCCGCCGCGACGGTGGCCGCCGCGGGGGTCGTGGGCGCCGGCGCGTACGGCGTGCTGAACGGGCCGACGGCTCGGAGGGTCACCGTGCCGCTGGCCAAACTGCCGCGCGCGGCCCACGGGTTCAGGATCGCCGTGGTCAGCGACGTGCACCTCGGGCCCGTGCTCGGCCGGGGCTTCGCCGAGCGGGTCGTCGACACCATCAACGCGACGCAGCCGGACCTGATCGCCGTCGTCGGTGACCTCGTCGACGGCAGCGTGGAGGACCTCGCGCCCGCCGTCGCCCCGCTCGCACGGCTGAGCGCGCGGCACGGGACGTACTTCGTCACCGGCAACCACGAGTACTTCTCCGGCGCGGACCCGTGGGTGGAGCACGTGCGCGAGCTCGGCCTGCGACCGCTGGAGAACGCGCGCGTCCACATCGGCGGCTTCGACCTCGCGGGGGTCAACGACATCGCGGGCGACAACTACGGCGAAGGGCCCGACTACGCGAAGGCGCTCGGCGACCGCGACACCTCCCGCGCCTCCGTCCTCCTCGCCCACCAGCCCGTGATGATCCACGAGGCGGTGAAGCACAGCGTCGACCTGCAGCTCTCCGGGCACACCCACGGCGGCCAGCTGTGGCCGGGCAACTTCGTCGCGGCCGCGTCCAATCCGACCCTCGCGGGCCTCGACCGGTACGGCGACACCCAGCTGTACGTCAGCCGGGGCGCGGGCGCGTGGGGGCCGCCGGTGCGGGTGGGCGCGCAGTCCGACATCACCGTGGTGCAGCTGGCTTCCAAGCAGGCCTGAGCCCGGCCGCCGGGACGTCAGGCCTTCCTGCGCCGTCCCGTCGGCTTCCCGCGACGGCGCAGGGCCAGCAGGCCGCCACCGGCGAGGGCCGCCAGGGCCATGGATCCGCCGAGCGCCCAGTCGTCGCCGTGCGAGCCGGTGGCCGTGCTCGCGGCGGGGCCCGCGCCCGCCACGTGGGGCGCGCGGGTCGATGCCTTCGAGCGCTCGCTCAACGGCGTCGCCAACTCGTCGACGGGGCGCACCTTGTCCGCGGCGGCGAAGCCCCAGTCGAGCAGCGCGGCCGTCTCCTGGTACACCGCCTCGTAGCCGGACTTCGGGTGCATGACGGTGACCAGCAGGGTGCGGCCGCCGCGAGTGGCGGCGCCGGTGAAGGTGTTGCCCGCGTGCGACGTGTAGCCGTTCTTGACGCCCATGAGGCCCTCGTACGGGGTGACGCCCTGCCCGGTGAGGAGGCGGTCGGTGTTCTGGATCTGGAACGTCTTCTTCCCGCCCGCGGGGAAGTCGGCGACCTTGGTGGCGCAGTAGCCGCGGAAGTCGTCGTTCTTCAGCCCGGCGCGGGCGAAGAGCGTCAGGTCGTACGCGGAGGAGACCTGCCCCTTGTGGTCGAAGCCGTCCGGGCTGACGACGTGGGTGTCGTTCGCCTGGAGGTCCTTCGCGCGCGCCTGCATCTGCGCGACCGTCTTGTCGACGCCGCCGTTCATGTTCGCGAGTACGTGCACCGCGTCGTTGCCGGAGCGCAGGAACACGCCTTGCCACAACTGGTGCACGCTGTACGTCGTCCCGGCCTGGACGCCGACGAGGCTGGAGCCGAACGGTATGTCCGCGAGGTCCTCGGCCGTCACCTTGTGCCTCAGCGCGCTGTCGAACTTCGGCAGCACCGTGTCCGCGAACAGCATCTTCAGCGTGGAGGCCGGTGGCAGCCTGCGGTGCCCGTCGTACGAGGCGAGCACCTCGCCGCTGTCGTTGTCGGCGATCAGCCACGCCTTCGCGACGAGCTTCGGCAGCTTCGGCGCGCCCGCCCGGTACCGCACCTGGAGACCCGAGGCCGCCGCTGCGGACTGCGCGGGCAGCGCGAGGGCGGCGGCCGCACCCGCCCCGAGGCCGAGGGCGGCGCGCCGGGTGAGGTGCGCGGAGGAAGCGGAAGCGGTGGTGCCGGGCATCCCGTGAAGGTACCGCTCAAAGCGCGGGTAAAGACCGGCGGGGCCCGGCGTCCGGGTCGGCCTCGGTCGGCTCCGGGTCGGCTCAGGTCAGCTCCGCGCCAGCTCCGGCCTCTTGAGGTAGTCCGTGAAGCCGATGACGTTGCCCCACGGGTCGGCGAACTCCACCACGTATCCGGTGGAGGTGGAGAAGGGCGGGTCGAGCAGCTCGACGTCGGCGGCGCGCAGCGTGTCGGCCGTCGCGCGGGCGTCCGCCACCTCCAGCCACAGGCGTCCCGCGGCCCAGGCGGGCGGTCTGCGGTCGAAGCCGTCCTCGACCCGCAGCAGCAGCCCCGGCGTCTCCTTGCCGACCGCGAGCAGCGCGATCCCGGCCTCGTCGACCCGCGCCTTCACCGCGAAACCGACACGTTCGTAGAACGCGACGGCCTCGCCCAGATCGCCGACGGGGAACAGCACGTTGTCGAACCCGAGAATCTCCAGCTCTTGTGGCATAGCGGAAGATTAGCGAGCTACCGGGCAAAAACGGCGAAGGCCCCGCTCCCGAAAAGGGAACGGGGCCTTCAGGGCCTTGCGGCGAATCGCCGGAAGGTCAGAAGCGGCGCGTGATGAGCGCCCGCTTGACTTCCTGGATCGCCTTGGTGACCTCGATGCCACGCGGGCAGGCGTCCGTGCAGTTGAAGGTCGTGCGGCAACGCCACACACCGTCACGGTCGTTGAGGATCTCCAGGCGCTGCTCCCCGGCCTCGTCACGCGAGTCGAAGATGAAGCGGTGGGCGTTCACGATGGCGGCAGGACCGAAGTACTGGCCGTCGTTCCAGAACACCGGGCAGGACGACGTGCACGCCGCGCACAGGATGCACTTGGTGGTGTCGTCGAAGCGGGCCCGGTCCTCGTCGGACTGGTAGCGCTCACGCGTCGGCTCGTTGCCCGTCGTGACGAGGAACGGCATGACGTCGCGGTACGCCTGGAAGAACGGGTCCATGTCCACGACCAGGTCCTTGAGGACCGTGAGGCCCTTGATGGCCTCGACCGTGATGGGCTTCTCGGGGTTGATGTCCTTGAGAAGCGTCTTGCAGGCAAGACGGTTCTTGCCGTTGATCCGCATCGCGTCGGACCCACAGATGCCGTGCGCGCAGGAGCGACGGAACGTCAGAGTGCCGTCCTGCTCCCACTTGGCCTTGTGCAGCGCGTCGAGAACCCGCTCCTTGGGGTCCATCTCCAGCTGGAAGTCCTGCCAGGTCGACTCGTCGGAGACCTCCGAGTTGAACCGGCGCACGCGCAGCGTGATCGTGATGTTCGGGGTGTCGGCGAAGCCGGCCTCGGGCGCGCCCGCCGCTTCCGCCTTGTCCATGGTCGGGGTAGCCATCAGTACTTACGCTCCATCGGCTGGTAGCGGGTCTGGACGACCGGCTTGTAGTCGAGACGGATGGACTCGGAGCCGTCGTCGCCGACCTCGCGGTACGCCATGGTGTGGCGCATGAAGTTGACGTCGTCCCGGGTGGGGAAGTCCTCGCGGTAGTGACCGCCGCGGGACTCCTTGCGCGCCAGGGCGGAGGTCGCCATGACCTCGGCCAGGTCGAGCAGGTTACCCAGCTCGATGGCCTCCAGGAGGTCCGTGTTGAACCGCTTGCCCTTGTCCTGGACGGACACGTTCTTGTAGCGGGCGCGCAGTTCGGCGATCTTCTCGACGGCCGTCTTGATCGTCTGCTCGGTGCGGAACACCATCACGTTGGCGTCCATGCACTCCTGCAGCTCGTTGCGGATCACCGCGACGCTCTCGGTGCCCTGCGCGTCACGCAGCCGCTCGACGAGCTCCTCGACCATCGTCGCCGGGTTCTCCGGCAGCTCGACGAACTCGGTCTTGTGCGCGTGCTCGGCCGCCGCGATGCCCGCACGACGCCCGAAGACGTTGATGTCGAGCAGCGAGTTGGTGCCGAGGCGGTTGGCGCCGTGCACGGAGACACAGGCGACCTCGCCGGCGGCGTACAGGCCGGGGACGACGGTGGTGTTGTCCGCGAGGACCTCACCCTCGACGTTCGTCGGGATGCCGCCCATGGCGTAGTGCGCGGTCGGCTGGATCGGGATCGGGTCCGTGTAGGGCTCGATGCCGAGGTACGTGCGCGCGAACTCGGTGATGTCCGGGAGCTTGGCGTCGAGCTGCTCCGGCGGAAGGTGCGTGAGGTCCAGGTACACGTGGTCACCGGCCGGACCGCAGCCGCGGCCCTCACGGATCTCCGTGTAGATGGAGCGGGACACGACGTCACGGGACGCGAGGTCCTTCATGACCGGCGCGTACTTCTCCATGAAGCGCTCGCCGTCCTTGTTACGGAGGATGCCGCCCTCACCACGGGCGCCTTCCGTAAGGAGGATGCCCATGCGCCAGATGCCGGTCGGGTGGAACTGGAAGAACTCCATGTCCTCCAGCGGCAGCCCGCGCCGGTAGCAGGCTGCCTGGCCGTCGCCGGTCAGGGTGTGCGCGTTCGACGTCACCTTGAAGAACTTGCCGGTGCCGCCGGAGGCGTAGATGACCGACTTCGCCTGGAAGACGTGGATCTCGCCGGTGGCCAGCTCGTAGGCGACCACACCGGCGGACTTCTTGACGCCGTCTTCCTCGACGAGCAGCTGGTCCAGGACGTAGAACTCGTTGAAGAACTCCACGCCCTCCTTCACGCAGTTCTGGTACAGCGTCTGAAGGATCATGTGGCCAGTGCGGTCCGCGGCGTAGCAGGACCGGCGGACCGGCGCCTCGCCGTGGTTGCGGGAGTGCCCGCCGAACCGCCGCTGGTCGATCTTGCCCTCAGGTGTGCGGTTGAAGGGCAGGCCCATCTTCTCCAGGTCGAGAACGGAGTCGATGGCCTCCTTCGCCAGGATCTCGGCGGCGTCCTGGTCGACCAGGTAGTCGCCGCCCTTGATCGTGTCGAAGGTGTGCCACTCCCAGTTGTCCTCCTCCACGTTGGCGAGCGCGGCGGCCATGCCGCCCTGCGCGGCGCCCGTGTGGGAGCGGGTGGGGTAGAGCTTGGTCAGCACGGCGGTGCGGCTGCGCTTCGTCGACTCGATGGCCGCGCGCATGCCCGCGCCACCGGCGCCGACGATGACGGTGTCGTACTTGTGAATCTTCACGGTTTCTCGCCTCGGCTTAACGGATGTTGGGGTCGAAGGTGAAGATCACCAGCGTGCCCAGCAGGACGGTGAAGACCGTCGCGGCGTACAGCAGGCCCTTCAGCCACATACGGGTCTGGGGGCGCTCGGCGTAGTCGTTGATCACGGTACGCAGGCCGTTGGCGCCGTGCAGCATCGCGAGCCACAGCATCAGCAGGTCCCAGCCCTGCCAGAACGGGGACGCCCAGCGGCCCGCCACGAAGGCGAAGCCGATCTTGGAGACGCCGCCGTCGAGGACGAGCTGGATCAGCAGGTGGCCGAGGACCAGGACGACGAGGACGACACCCGACAGGCGCATGAACAGCCATGCGGCCATCTCGAAGTTGCCGCGCGTCGAACGCGGGGTCTTCGAGGTGCGCTTGCGGGGGGCCTCGATGTACGGAGCCGGGTTGTCGACGTCGTAGAGGGAAACACCCTCGACGGGGCCGACGCCGGACGTCGCGGGGGTCGTGTCAGCAGACATGTCTGGCCTCAGCTCCCGAAGAGTGCGCGGACGGCGTGGCCGAGTACGGGATACAGGGCCCCGACCATCAGGACGATCCAGATGCCCATGACGGTCCAGAGCATCTGCTTCTGATAGCGCGGGCCCTTCGACCAGAAGTCGACGGCGATGACACGCAGGCCGTTGAGCGCGTGGAACAGAATCGCGGCCACGAGGCCGTATTCCAGAAGCGCGACGATCGGCGTCTTATAGGTACCAACGACATCGTCGTACGCCTCTGGTGAGACGCGGACGAGAGCGGTGTCGAGGACGTGCACGAACAGGAAGAAGAAAATGAGGACACCGGTGACTCGATGAGCCACCCACGACCACATGCCTTCCCGGCCGCGGTACAGCGTTCCAGCCGGCACGGAAGAACCCTCCGGGAGCGGGGACTAGGGCCGCGCCGGCTTCTATGTCGGGCGAGCCCGGCCGGGTACGGTCCACCGGCCGCTCGTCATCGTATCGACGAGTTGTCGGCACACCCGCACGGGGGGCTTATGTGTGATCAAACAGGCAATCAAACAGGCACGTACGGGCTATTGATTCCGGTTTCCCGCCCGGTCTCCAGATCGGTTTCCCGCCGGGTGAGTCGGGCGAGACGGCCCCGGGCGAGTCGCCGCAGCTCCTCGGCGGCCAGTTCGCGCTCGTGCACCGGGTCGTGGCCGAGCCGGGTGCGCAGGCCCGCGAGCAGGTGGTCGAGGGCCTCGCCGGGCGCGATGTCGTCCAGGCAGATCACGAAGGGGTGGCCGAAGCGGATCTGGTACGCGCTGTGGGCCGCGACCAGCGCGGTGTTGGCGGCCGCGTACGCCGAGTAGCCAGAGTGCCCCGAGAGGGCGGCGGGGTCCGGCGGCAGCACGAGGTCCTCGCCGGTCAGGGCCTCGGTGACGTCGGCGGGGGCGAGGTCGTACGCCGCCTCGTCCGCCGCGGCGAGCAGCGCGTCCACGTCCGGGTACGGGCGGTGCGCGGCGACCCGGCGGGCCCAGGCCCGGCTGCGGCAGCACGTGTGCAGTACCTGCTCGGCGGTCTCCTGCGGCAGCGCGTTGAAGCGGGGGAGGCCTCCGGCGGTACCGGGTGCCGTGGCCTGGGCCGGTATGGGCAGACGGCCGGGGGTCTGGAGGGGGCGCAGAGCGGTCTCCCGCGAATGGGGTCTCCCCTGCTCGAGCGGAGCCGAGAGCTTGGGGAAGTGAGGGGTGGTTGTGGCGTAAACGTTAGCCAGAGCTTGTCGTGAGTGTCCGGCGGATGTGTGAAATTCACTCGGACGGCGTGTTTGCGTGTGGGTGGGTGACAGCGCGCACCAGTGCCGGTGTTGTTCTGGTTGCTTGGCGGGTGTCCGACGCGTCGTGGTTGCGTTTGCGCCACGCGGCGGAGCCGCACATTGACACGTCCCCGCGCCCCTGGGCAGCCGCCGTTAACGTCGGCTGCGTATGTGTCGGCTCGACGGGGTTCAGCGAGGTGTTCGTGAAGAAGGAGCGGCAGGCTCTGGTGGCCGTTGCCACTGGGGTCGTTCTGATTGCGGTTGTGGGGTGTTCGGGTGGGGGCGGGTCGCCGTCCGACGGGAAGTCGGCGTCGTCCGCGGCGCCCTCGCCCACCCGTTCGTACCCGCTGTCGAAGCCGGCGCACACGATCCCCGAGGTACGTGACTTCACGCCCGCGCACGGTCCCGGCTGGAAGCCGGACGGCGGCCGGGTCGTCGTGAAGGACCGTGAACTGGCGGAGGAGGGGCGGCTCCTCGCCGGCGAGCTGGACCTGAAGTACGCGGGGTCCGGGGAGGACGCGGAGCCCGGCGACGTCGAGCTGGCGATCGGGGGGAAGAGCGGGGCCAACCCGGAGTCGTACCGGATGTCGGTGAAGGCGGGCACCGTGCGGATCGTCGGGCCGAGCGACACCGGCGTGTACTACGGGACGCGCACGCTCAAGCAGGAGGTGCACGACGGGGCCACCGCGCCGGAGGGCGTCACCGCGGACGAACCCGCCAAGGCGCAGCGCGGGTTCAGCCTCGACATCGCGCGCAAGCACTTCACGGCCGACTGGATCAAGGACCGGATCCGGGACATCGGGGACCTCAAGTACAACCAGTTGGGGCTGCACTTCTCCGACGACCAGTCCTTCCGGATCGCGTCCGACTCGCACCCCGAGGTCGTCTCGGACGAGCACCTCAGCAAGGCGGAGGTGCGGGACATCCTGAAGCTCGCCGCCGAGCGGCACATCACGGTCGTGCCGGAGATCGACTCGCCGGGGCACCTCGGCGCGGTGATCGCCGCGCACCCGGATCTGCAGTTGCGCGACGCGAGCGGGGTGGCCGCGCGCGGCGCCGTCGACATCTCGAAGCCGGGCGCCGCGAAGATCGTCGACGATCTGCTGAAGGAGTACGCGAAGCTGTTCAAGGGCGCGTACTGGCACCTGGGCGCCGACGAGTACCGGGCCCTGATGAGCGAGAACCCCGAGACCTCCTACCCGCAGCTCGCCAGTGCGGCGCGAAAGAAGTACGGGGCGAACGCGAAGGTCCAGGACCTCGCCCAGGGCTGGCTCAACGACCGGGCGAAGACCATGGCCCCCTACGACCGCCACCTGAAGGCCTGGAACGACGGCTTCTACAAGGGCGGGGTCGTCGACGCGGACAAGGACATCGAGGTCGCGTACTGGACCGGCAAGGAGATCGGGGCGCGCGAGCCGCTCGAGTACCTGAACGAGGGCCGCAAGCTGACGAACTACAACGACGAGTACCTGTACTACGTCCTCGGCGAGCCCAACACCTTCGTCTATCCGACGGGTGAGCGGATCTACAAGAGCTGGACGCCGCGCGTCGTGCGCGGGAAGAGCCCGGTGCCCGCGAAGTACGACGACCAGATCCTCGGCGGCTCCTTCGCCGTGTGGTGCGACCTCTCGGGGGCGCAGACCCCGGCGCAGGTCGCGAAGGGCATCCGGATGCCGCTGCGGGCGACCGTGCAGAAGCTGTGGGACTCCAAGGAGCCGGAGCTGACCTGGCCGAAGTTCGTCGCCCTGGCCGACAAGCTGGACGGCTGAAGGACCCGATCCGCCGTTTCCGGTGGCGAAGTCCCTTGCGGCTGTGGTCTATTCGGCCGCAGGTACGACGCATGTGGCGTACACCGGGACGGGGGGAACGGACATGGGTTACTGGGGCTACTACGTGGTCGCGAGAAGCGCTCAGCCGCTGGACAAGTGCGAGGCCCTGGGCGGGGTGCGCGAGGAGTTGACGCTCCTTGAGGAGCGGGCCGCCGGCTGGCAGGTGTGGGAGTGCCCCGGCGGCGGCGAGCAGGCGCGGGACGTGGGCAGCATGAACGCGCTGGCGGCGGAGACCGGGGCGCCCGCCCTGTTCGCGTACGTCATGGACTCCGCCTGCGCGGTCGTCGAGGCGGCCGGGCCCGAGAGCGGCGCGTGGACGGCGTGCCTGGGGCGCGCCGCGATGACCGGGTACATCGGCGGCGACGAACGCGCCCTGGAGGACTACTTCCTGCCGCCCGGTGACGCCGCGGAGCGGGCCGTCGCCTGGGCCGGCGAGTGCGGCCGCGAGGTGCCGATCGAGCCGCTCGACGAGGTGCTGCGCTCGGCCGCCGAGCCCTCCGCCGAGGAACTCTTCTTCCGCTTCCTCGACCGGCTCGGCGTGCGGTGACGTGACGTTCACTGTGACGTTCCGCGCCGCGCGGACGCAGTGGGATACGTAGGCGGCAAGGGGAATTGCTGGATCCGTGTCCGGAGGAGCGTTGCGTCCATGAGCCTGGTGGAACTGATCGCGGAGGCCGATGAGCGCGGCCTCGCCACGAGCGGGCTCGGCTGCCTCGACCGGTGTGTGCCGCTGCTCGGCGTCGGCGGGCCCGGCGACCCCGAGGAGGACGTGCTGCGCCCGCTGTGGGCGAGCCTCGCGGAGGGCGGCGCGGACTGGGGCGCGCGGCTCGTGGCGGCGCGCGGCGCGCTGAAGGGCGCCGCGGGCGAGGGCGAGGCCGCCGAGCTGGTGCGGCGGATGCTCGGGGCCGCGCCGGAGCGGGCGGTGGCCGAGGCGTGGCGGGAGTGGGCGGACGCCTGTTCGGTGGCCGCGCTCCAGGTGCACCGGATGCTCGATGTGACGGAGGACCGGGCGGTCGGCGTGAGCGCGCGCCGCGAGGGCAGCACCGAGGGGATGTCGCCGCTCGTCGCGGCCGAACTGCGCCGCCAGACGCAGATCCTGGAGCTGCTCGCGGGCGGTGGCGCGGGCGGCCTTCGGCAGGCGCTGGTCGTCTCGACGGAGGGGCGCAGAGTGCTGCGGGCGGCCGTCTCGCGGCGCGCGCGGGGGCGCGGCTGACGTCCTCGGCCCGGCTCTCGGAGACGTGCCGCACGCGCCGGTGCAAAACGGGGCGTATGGGCGGAGGATGGGAGGCGATGCGCGCCAGCAGGCCCGCGCAGCCGTCGATGGAGGAGGCCGAGTCCGATGGCCGAAACCCGCCCCACCGCACAGCCCCAGGACGGGCCGCCGCCCGACCCTTCCCCAAGCTCTCGGCTTCGCTCGAGCAGGGGAGACCCCAATCGTTGGTGGGCCCTCGTCGTCATCGCGGGCGCCCAGCTGATGGTCGTCCTCGACATGACGATCGTGAACATCGCGCTGCCCTCGGCCCAGGCCGACCTTGGCATGACCGACGGCAACCGGCAGTGGGTCATCACCGCGTACACGCTCGCCTTCGGCGGTCTGCTGCTGCTCGGCGGGCGGATCACGGACCTGATCGGCCGCAAACTCGCCTTCTGCGTCGGCCTGTTGGGGTTCGCCGCCGCGTCCGCGCTGGGCGGCGCCGCGACGGGGCCCGGGATGCTCTTCGGGGCGCGGGCCCTGCAGGGCGTGTTCGCGGCGCTGCTCGCGCCCGCCGCGCTCTCGCTCCTCGCCACGACGTTCACCGAACCACGGGAGCGCAGCCGGGCGTTCGGCGTGTTCGGGGCGATCGTCGGGGCGGGCGCCGCCATCGGGCTCCTCGCGGGCGGCTTCCTCACCGAGTACCTCGACTGGCGCTGGTGCCTGTACGTCAACGTACCCATCGCGCTCGCGGCGTTCGCCGGGGCCCTGGTGCTGCTGCACGGCGGCCGGGTGATGACCGATCCGCACCTCGACGTGCCGGGCGCCGTGCTCGGCTGCGCGGGGATGCTGGCCATCGTCTACGGGTTCTCGGAGGCCGAATCCCGGTCCTGGGACGACGCGTTGGTGCTCACGCTGCTCATCGGCGGCGTCGCGCTGCTCGCGCTCTTCGGGTGGTGGCAGAGCCGGGCGCGGGTCCCGCTGCTGCCGATCTCCGTGGTCAGTGACCGGCAGCGCGTCGGGGCATTCCTCACGATCCTGTTCGTGACCGTCGGCATGTTCGGCGTCTTCCTCTTCCTGACGTACTACATGCAGCGCGTGCTCGGATACTCGCCGGTGAGGACGGGTGTCGCCTATCTGCCCATCACGGCGGGCATGATCGTCGGCTCGACGCAGATCGCCGCGCGGCTGCTGCACCGGGTGCCGCCGCGCACCCTGATGGTTCCGGGTCTCGTCCTCGCGGCGGGCGGCCTCGCGATCATCGCGCAGGTGGGGACCGAGCCCGCGTACGCCTCGCACCTGCTGCCGGGCATGCTGATGCTCGGGCTCGGCATGGGCACGGCCATGATGACGTCGGTGTCGCTCGCCACCGGCAGCGTCGCCCCGCAGGACGCGGGCGCGGCCTCCGCGACCTTCAACACGGCGCAGCAGGTGGGCGGTTCGATCGGCACGGCGCTGCTCAACAC
This sequence comes from Streptomyces sp. NPDC002790, assembly GCF_040295505.1. NCBI lineage: Bacteria > Bacillati > Actinomycetota > Actinomycetes > Kitasatosporales > Streptomycetaceae > Streptomyces > Streptomyces sp. NPDC002790. Next base: position 19,794 of record NZ_JBEOVM010000088.1, read on the forward strand.
GATCGCGGCGAGCGTCACCGCCCGGTACCTCACCGAGCACGCGACGCCCGGCGCCGACCGCCGCGCGCTCGCCTCGCGCGCCGCCGTGCACGGGTTCAACGTCGCGACGTGGTGGGCGGTGGCCTCGGTGCTGCTCGCGGCGGTGATCGCGGCGGTCGTGGTGAACGCGCCGCGGGCACCGGGCGCGGGAGACGCGGTGCCGGCACCCGGTGACGTAGATGACGTAAAGGAGAAGGCCGTGGGGGACTGAACGGCCCCCACGGCCCTCGCTGGTGCAATTCGCTTACTACGGCGCCAAGTTGGCGCCTATGCGCGCCGTCGCCGACGTGCCTAGCGTGGTCTTCGTGAAGGTCTTCGTCGAGGACAGACCCAGACCGCTGGAGTTGCTCGGTACGTACGTCAGGTTGCCCTCGCCCGTGTTCTCGCCCGCCGTGCCGAGCACCAGGTCGGCGCGGCCGTAGCCGGAGAGGTCGGTCAGGGCGACGGCCGAGCCGAGGTTGTCGTCGGTCTCGGTGGAACCGGGGACGCCGGCGGTGTCCTGGGTGACGGTGAGCGCGCCGGTGCCGGTGATCCCGGTCGAAGCCCCCTTCAGGAGAACCGAGTTACCGGCGTTGGAGCGGTTCTTGCCGTCGCGGGTGATGTCCTCGTTCGGGGCGCCCGCGAGCACGTCCGCGTAGCCGTCGAGGTTGTAGTCGCCGACCGCGATCGAGGCGCCCATCGCGTCGCCCGCCTCGGCGGCGCCTGGGACGCCCGAGGTGCCCTGGTTGACGGACTTGGCACCCGTGGGGGTCAGTCCGCCCGCGGTCGTGGACGTCGGCAGCGAGCCCTTGACGAAGGTGACCTGGCCGCCCGCCGCCGCGCCGGACTCGGCGGTGTACGGCTGGCCGATGGCGATGTCGTCGATGCCGTCGCCGTTGATGTCGCCCGCGCCGATGGAGCGGCCGCCCTTGACGGTCAGCGTCGCGGCCTTGCGCAGGCCGCCCTCGCCGCCCTTGTACCAGACGACTTTGCCGAGGCTGCTGCCGTCGCGGTAGTTCAGCGCGACGTCCGCGTAGCCGTCCCGGTTGAAGTCGCCGGACGCGGCGTCCGCGTAGGACAGGTTGTCCTCGGTGGAGGTGATCGTGGAGTCGGAGTCCCAGCCGTCGCCGTAGCGGGCGCTCCAGGTGCCGCCGGTGCCGGTGGAGGCGGCGAACACGTCGGCCGTGCCGTCCGCGTTGAAGTCGCCGACGGCCACCGCGGAGCCGAAGCGCGCGTTGGTCAGCTCATAGCTGCCGTCGATGTTGACGCCGGTGCCGGAGGTGAAGGCCGGGCCGTACAGGATGGTGTACGCGCCGCGGTTGGAGTGGCCCGCCGTGTCGTCCTCGCCGGGCTGGCCGACGACGATGTCGGTGGCGCCGTCGCCGTTGATGTCGCCGGTGGCGGTGGAGGCGCCGAACTCGTCACCGCTCTCACCCGCGCCGGGGATGTCGGCGGTCGACTGCGAGATCAGCTTCTTGCCGGTGGCCGTGGGCCCCGCGGCGCTGCCGGGCACGATGGCGATCTGGCCGCCGCTGGACCCCTTCGGGAGGCCGGAGACGATGTCGTCCGTGGCGTCGCCGACGACGTTCTGCGAGGCCAGGGCGTGCGAGATGCCCGGGGTGGCGGCCTGCGTCGCGATGCGGCCGAGCTTCGGGTACAGGTTCGCGCCGGGGCACAGGGTGGTGTTGGTGTCCTTGTGACCGAAGACCCGCGGCAGCGTGATGGTGGTGTCCTTGGCGACCTTGTTGCCGTCGGTGCCCAGATCGCCGTTGGACGTCAGCGTCACCTTGTCGGTGGCCTTGAGGCCGTACTGGCCGAACTTCCAGGCGGTGACGCGGGAGATGGCGTCGAGCGCCGCCTTCGTCGGCTTGGCCTTCTCGAAGTTGCCGATGTAGGAGATGCCGACGGTGTCCGTGTTGAACCCGTAGTCGTGGGCGCCGTGCACCGGCAGGTCCATGCCGCCGGTGCGGCCCTCGAATATCTGGCCGCAGCGGTCGACGACGAAGTTGTAGCCGATGTCGTAATAACCCTTGCCGACATGGTCCTGCTGAATCTCGCGGAGCCGCTGAGCGGTCTGCGCACAGGGCACCTGGTTGTCCGAGTCCACGCCGGTGTGGTGCACGACGGCGGCCTTGATCTCCGTGTCGTACACGGGAGTTCCGTCGTGCGCGAGGCCGGGGCCCCACACGGACTGGGGGATGATCGTCGGCTTCACGACGGTCGAGGGGCGGGCCGCGGGCGGCGTCTCGTCGGCCGTGAACGCGGCGGGTTCGGTGCCGCCCTTGCGGGTGCCGGTGCCGGGGTCGATGAGCTTGACGTCCATCCCGGCGGGCAGGTCCTTGGCCCGGCCGTCGGCGTCGACGACACGCACCTCGACGCCGGTCGAGGTGCTTGCCGTGGACACGGAGGAGGTGCCGCCGCGGATGTCGGAGCCCGCGCGCTCGGCGCCGTCGGAGTCGTTGGTCTCCTCCGGCAGGGTGGTCCAGGCCCCCCACGCACCGGTCTCGGCGCCGCGCGCCCGGAACTGGGCGGTGCCGTCGAGCTTCTCCGCGGGGTCCTTCCACGTCACCGACACCGCGTTGAACCGCTGCGTCGACTTCTGCGGGACGACCTTCCGGTCGCTCTTCGTCTCCATGCTCAACGTGTGCACGGACGCGGCCCGGTAGGCGGCGGTATCGGCCACCTCCGTCCCCGGGTCGGCCATCGCGTACGACACGACTCCGGCGCCGCCGACGACGACCGCCCCCATCGTGATCCACGCTCTCCGCTTGAGACTCAGCGGCTTGTACGCGTGCGATCCGCGGGCGTCGTCCGCCTTCGCTCTCGCTCGCGAATGTCGCGGGCTCAATTGCCCCACCCCTCAATGAAGTTCACATGGATCCCGCGTGACGCGCGGGTAGCTGCTCTATCCAGCGAACGACGGTCAAGGAGGGGTACTGGTTGTGCGGATGTGGCGCACGTCACGTGTCCGAGATCAGCCCCGCCGGCGTTTGAGGCGCGGGGTCCGGGGCGGAGCCCCGAGGCGTGTGCCTACGGGGGGGCGGGGGCACGCACGCCGAGCCGGGCGGCAGCTCATAAGCGGGACGGCCGAGGTCGCCACCCCCCACAGGAGAGACCCCGGCCGCCGCGCGTCACGGGTCGCGAGCGGCCCGTACTTGGTTCAGCGCCGCCGGTGCGTTTTCTGTCACACCACCCTGGGACACCGTTGGTTGTCTGTTGTACGAACATGGACGCGAGGAAGTTCAGGCCGTAGCGTTCTGGTTCGCGCCGGGCGCGCGCACCCGTATCGACGGCGCACACGGCTTCACGGCCAAAGCAGGGCAGGGGCAGGGGAGTGCTGGGGGACGACGCGGAGCTGACCACCGCGGTGCTTGCGGCGCGGGACGGGAGCGAGGCCGCGTTCCGGACCGTGTACCGCGCCGTGCACCCACGCCTGCTCGGATACGTACGCACGCTCGTCGGCGACCCGGACGCGGAGGACGTCGCGTCGGAGGCCTGGCTGCAGATAGCCCGCGACATCGACCGGTTCGAGGGCGACGCCGACCGGTTCCGCGGCTGGGCCGCCCGGATCGCCCGCAACCGCGCGCTCGACCACATACGCATGCGGGGACGCCGGCCCGCCATCGGCGGCGACGAGACCGAGCTCACCGGCCGACCCGCCCTCTCCGACACCGCCGACGAGGCCATGGAGTCCCTGGCCACCGGCAGCGCCATGGCCCTCATCTCCGAGCTGCCGCAGGACCAGGCCGAGGCCGTCGTGCTGCGCGTCGTCGTCGGGCTCGACGCGAAGAACGCCGCGCAGACCCTCGGCAAGCGGCCCGGCGCGGTCCGCACCGCCGCCCACCGCGGCCTGAAGCGGCTCGCCGAACTGCTCGGCGCCGCCGAACCCGCGGCGGACAAGGACGGGAACACCGCCGACTCCCTCGAAGCGGTACCGACTCCACGGCGCGACCGCACTCGTACGTCGACGTCCGCAGGTGTGACGCATTCGCGTTCGCGGACGCAGAAGGACATGTGATGGCCGACGAGCACGACAAGTGGCTTAACCGCGACGCGGCGGACCGCCTGCTGCGCGGAGAGGCCCCGGCCGTATCCGGAGACGACGCCCGGCGGGCCGACAGGCTGACCGCCGCGCTGCACATGCTGGCCGAGGTGCCGGCCGGCCCCGAGGGTGAACTCCCGGGCGAGGAAGTCGCGTTGAAGGCGTTCCGCGAGACGCGCGCCGTCGCGGCTGTGAACGGCGCAGTGAACGGTGCTGTGGATGGCGTAGTGCACGGTGTTGTGAGTGGTGTTGTGAGTGGTGTTGTGAGCGGTTCCGTGGGAGGGGGCGCGCGTGCGGGGCGCGACCGGCGGTCCGCCAGGTCGGGCCCGAAGGCGTCCGGGCGGCGTTCGCTCTGGGGCCGCCCCGCGCGGCTCGGGGCCGTCGCCGCGTTCGCCGCGTGCATGGTCGGCGGGGTCGCGGTCGCCGCGGGGACGGGCGTGCTGCCCTCGCCGTTCCGCGGGTCGGGCGATCCGGCGCCGGCCGCGTCCGTGTCCGCCGCCGCGAGCCCCGAGCGGCCGCTCGCCTCGGCCTCCGCGGGGGTCACGGAGGACGGCCACGCGGTGCCGAGCCCGACGGAGCCGTCCGGCGACTCCGGCAGCGGGCCCGCCTCCGGCTCCCCGTCCGGCGGCAAGGACAAGGGCGCCCCCGGCGACGGCCGTACGTCCAAGGGGCGCGGCCCCGGACCGGGCGTGACCGGCACCGAAGGGGCGAGGGCCCAGGCGCGCAAGCTCGTCGACACCTGCCGCAAGTACCGCGGCGGGCAGTCCGGCGCCGCGGACGTGCAGCGCCTGGAGGCGTCCGCGAAGGCGCTCGGTCAGGACAAGCGGAGCCTCGACCGCTTCTGCGACCGCGTCCTGACCCGCGACAGAACCCCCACCGCGTCGGCCGACAGGACCACCTCGCAGCACACGGACAGCCAGGACGACTCGGACAGCCAGAGCGCCTCGGACGACGGCAAGGGGTCGGGCGGGTCGGACGGCAAGGGCAACGGCGACCGCGGGAGCGGCAACGAGGACGAGGACGGCGACCCGGGCGGCACCGCGAGCCCGAGCCCCAGCCCCAGCACCTCCTCCAGCCCCAGCCCGACCTCCAGTGCGGTACCGACCCTGTGACCTGCGGAAACGTAACGGGTCAGAAAGGTTGCGCGCCGGGTGTGACGTTTCTGGAAGCCGCGGCGCAGTAATAAGTGAGCCGACTGGTCATCGGCAGCGCACGAGCCCGGGTTCCCCCCCGTATCCGGAGCTCAGTGCCGCTGGCGCGGGTGGGACACGTTCCCCCGGTCCCACCCGCGCCACTCAACACTTCACCCCGCAGGAACGCTCACCAGTAGACGACGACCTTGTCGCCGGTCCTGACCCGCGCGAACAGTCGCGCGATCGCCCGCTCGTCCTTGACGTTCACACAGCCGTGCGAGGCCCCCGCGTACCCGCGCGCCGCGAAGTCCGACGAGTAGTGCACCGCCTGGCCGCCGCTGAAGAACATCGCGTACGGCATGGGGGAGTCGTAGAGCGTCGAGACGTGGTGCCGGGACTTGAAGTCGACGTGGAACACACCCTCGCGGGTCGGCGTGTACTGGGACCCGAACCGCACCTCGGTCGTCAGCACGCGCCTGCCGTCCACCATCCACGCCAACGTGCGACTGGTCTTGCTGATGCAGATCACCCGCCCCGTCATACAGCGCGGATCCGGCTTCGCCGGGGGCTGCCCGCCGAACTGGTACAGCTCCCACTTGCCCGGCTCGTGCGTCATCCGCAGCAGCCGCTGCCAGGTCACGGCGTCCGTCTCACCGGTGCGCGGCAGCCCGCGCTTGCCCTGGAACCCCTTGACCGCGTCGGCCGTCACGTCGTCGTACGTGCCCGTGGGCCCGTTGTAGAGCCAAGCCACTTGGCGCAGCCGCGCCTGCAGTTCGCGTACGTCCTTGGACCTGTCGCCGGGAGCGAGGAGGACCTTGGGGGCGGGGGGTGCGGAAGGTGGCGCGGAGGGCTTCGCGTCGTCGCGGCCGGAGGGCGTGTGTGCCGAAGTTGGTGAAGTGGGCGAGCCGGGTGTCCGCCCGCCCTCCACGGCCTGGGCCTTGCAGCCGCCCACCAGGATGACCATCCCGGTGACGCCGATCATCGAACGTAGGACTGCTGTCCGCATGACATCCCCCGCCTGCCGAGCCGTTCTCTCTCGTCCCGCGGATACTGCCCACGTCGAAACGTGGGAAAGCTTGTGAGCAAGGTCCCAGCGCGGGACTCTCCACTGGCCGCACGCCCGCCGCTACAGTCCGTCGCGAGGGTCGTTCACTACTGGCAAGTAAGCATCGGCAAGTAATCGCTGGAGGCACAACCATGGCGCGCGAATCCGAGTCCGGACTGCCCATCGAGCCGGTCTACGGCCCGTCGGCTCTGGGGGGTTGGGACCCGGACCGCAAGCTGGGCGAACCGGGCGCGTACCCCTACACGCGCGGTGTCTACCCGACGATGTACACGGGCCGCCCGTGGACGATGCGCCAGTACGCCGGGTTCGGTACGGCCACCGAGTCCAACGCCCGATACAAGCAGCTCATCGAGAACGGCACGATGGGCCTGTCCGTCGCCTTCGACCTGCCGACCCAGATGGGCCACGACTCCGACGCCCCGATCGCGTCCGGTGAGGTCGGCAAGGTGGGCGTCGCGATCGACTCCGTCGAGGACATGCGCGTCCTGCTCGGCGGCATCCCGCTGGAGAAGGTCTCCACGTCGATGACGATCAACGCCCCGGCCGCGCTGCTGCTGCTGATGTACCAACTCGTGGGCGAGGAGCAGGGGGTGGCGGCCGACAAGCTCACCGGCACCATCCAGAACGACGTGCTCAAGGAGTACATCGCCCGCGGCACCTACATCTTCCCGCCCAAGCCCTCGCTGCGGCTGATCGCGGACATCTTCAAGTACTGCAAGGCCGAGATCCCGAAGTGGAACACCATCTCGATCTCCGGCTACCACATGGCCGAGGCGGGTGCCTCTCCCGCGCAGGAGATCGCCTTCACGCTCGCCGACGGCATCGAGTACGTCCGCACGGCCGTCGCGGCCGGCATGGACGTCGACGACTTCGCCCCGCGCCTGTCGTTCTTCTTCGTCGCCCGTACGACGATCCTGGAGGAGGTCGCCAAGTTCCGCGCGGCGCGCAGGATTTGGGCGAAGGTGATGAAGGAGGAGTTCGGCGCCAAGAACCCCAAGTCGCTGATGCTCCGCTTCCACACGCAGACGGCCGGCGTGCAGCTCACCGCCCAGCAGCCCGAGGTGAACCTCGTGCGCGTCGCGGTCCAGGGCCTCGGCGCGGTCCTCGGCGGTACGCAGTCGCTGCACACGAACTCCTTCGACGAGGCGATCGCCCTCCCCACCGACAAGTCCGCGCGCCTGGCCCTGCGTACGCAGCAGGTCCTCGCGTACGAGACGGATGTGACGGCGACGGTGGACCCGTTCGCCGGCTCGTACGTCGTCGAGAGCATGACGGACGACGTGGAGGCCGTCGCGCTCGAACTCATGGAGAAGGTCGAGGAGTTGGGCGGCGCGGTCAACGCGATCGAGCGCGGCTTCCAGAAGTCCGAGATCGAGCGCAGCGCGTACCAGATCGCGCAGGAGACCGACTCCGGTGAACGTGTCGTGGTAGGCGTCAACCGCTACCGGCTCGACGGGGAGGAGCCCTACGAGCCGCACCGCGTCGACCCGGCGATCGAGGCGCAGCAGGTGGAGCGGCTCGCGAAGCTGCGGGCCGAGCGGGATCAGGGGGCGGTTGATGCGGCGCTCGCCGCGCTGAAGAAGGCGGCCGAGGGCGAGGACAACGTCCTCTACCCGATGAAGGACGCGCTGCGCGCCCGCGCGACGGTGGGCGAAATCTGTGACGCGCTCCGCGGGATCTGGGGCGCGTACGTCCCGTCGGACACGTTCTGACCGACCAACACCGGGGCCGGGCTCACGGGGCTCCGCCCCGGACCCCGCTGCTCAATCGCCGCAGGGGCTAAACAGCCCCGCCGGCGTTTGAGACGCGGG
>NZ_JBEOVM010000089.1:0-27209 GCF_040295505.1 Streptomyces sp. NPDC002790
GTTTGGGTCAGGCCAGACCCCACGAGCCCGGCCTGACCCAAACGACAGACCCTAGCCCCTTCCGTACCTACCGAATTCGCCGACACCCCTCAGGAGCCCGGCCGCGTGAGCCACCCCAGCAGCCCGTCAGCGCACGGAAAGCCGACGCTGCGCACCGTGCAGGTGCTGGGCGGCGGCAGCGCGGGCAGCAGTGCCCATGTCCGGTCCCTGACCGCGGGGTTGGTGGCCCGCGGGGTGCGTGTCACGGTGTGCGCGCCGATGGCGGCCGAGCGGGCGTACGGGTTCGCGGACGCGGGCGCGCACCACCTTCCGGTGCCGCGCCGCGGCGACCCGGCGTCCGTCGCCGCGCTCCGCGTCGCCTGCACCGACGCCGACCTCGTGCACGCGCACGGGCTGCACGCCTCGCTTCGTGCGGCCGTGGCGCTCAGCGGCCGCCGCGTCCCGCTCGTCGTCACCTGGCACACCCGCTCGCACGCCGAGGGCGCCCGCTCCCACCTGCTGCGCGCGCTGGAGCGGCGCGTGGCCAGGGCGGCGGCCGTCGTCCTCGGCACCTCCTCCGACCTGGTGGACCGGGCGCGGGCGCGCGGCGCGCGGGACGCCCGGCTCGCAGCGGTGTCCTTTCCGGCGCCGCACGGACCGCTCCCGCAGGGCGAGGAGGCCGAGCGCACCCGCAACAAGACGCGGGCCGAACTCGGCTGTGTGGACCGCCCGTTACTGATGGCCGTCGGCAGCCTGGAGCGGCACCGCGGGTACGACGTGCTGCTCGACGCCGCGCACGCGCTGCTCGGGCTCGACCCCGTGCCGCTGCTGGTGATCGCGGGGGAGGGCCCCGAGCGGCCCGCGCTCCAGCGGCGCATCGAGGCCGAGGGGCTGCCGGTGCGGCTCGCGGGGCGCCGCGGCGACGTGGCCGAACTGCTGCACGCGGCCGATGTCGCCGTGCTGCCCAGCAGTTGGGAGTCCCGCTCGCTGCTCGCGCAGGAGGCGCTGCACGCGCGCGTACCGCTCGTGGCGACGGATGTCGGCGGCGTCTCCGAACTGGTCGGGGACGGCGCGGAGTTGGTCCCCTCCGGAGACGCGCCCGCGCTCGCCCGCGCCGTGGCGGGGATCCTCGCCGACCCCGTGCGGCGCGAACAGCTCAAGGAACGAGGCTCCGCGCAGGCGGCGTCCTGGCCGACCGAGGATGCGACGGTCGCCCAAGTGCTCAGTGTCTATGACGAATTGACGGGCTTTCACTAGGGGGCCTGGGGCGTGGCCGGAGTGTGCCGGCGGGCCCGCAGCGCCAGGCTCAGCGCGAGCACCGTCTGCGGATCGTCCAGGTCCGTGCCGAGCAACTCGCCTATCCGCGCGAGGCGGTTGTAGAGCGTCTGCCGGTTCAGATGGAGTTCGCGCGCCGTCTCCGCCTTGCGGCCCGCGTGCGCCAGATAGGTCTGGAGCGTGGGCAGCAGCGGCGGCTTCGCCCGTCTGTCGTGCTCCTGGAGCGGGCCGATCGCCCGCTCCACGAACGCCGCAAGGTCCGGATGCTCCCGCAGCCGCCACAGCAGCAGGTCGATGTCGAGGCGCCGCGCGTCGAACCACGGCCGGTCGTCCAGGCCCTGCGCCGCCGTCGCCGTCTCCGCCGCGTGCCGCAGCCCTGCCGCCGCCGCGGCCCAGCCGCCCGCCCCGCCGACCACCACGACCGGCGGCAGCGCGCCCGCCCGCTGCATCCCGGCTCGCGCAACGCCCGCCCGCAGCGCCGCCGCGACCCGGTCCGCGACCGCGGCCCGCTCCGACTCAGAGCGGAGCCCGAGCAGCAGCGGCACCCGCCCCTCCACAGGGCGCACGCCGAGCAGCGCCGGCACCCCGACCGAGGCCAGCTCCTCGGATACGGCCCGCGCGAGCACCGCCCAGCCGCCGCCCGGCGAAAGCCCCATGCCGGTCTCCGGCAACCGCATCACCACCGGCAGCAGCGGCCCGCTCCCGGTCGGCTTGAAGCCGAGGACGCGGGCCTGCGCCGGGGCGTCGTCCGGCGCGATCCGGCCCTCCGCGAGGTCGGTGAGGAAGTCGCCGCGCCCGCGCGCGGCCAGCTCCTCCTCCTGGCGGGCCTGCATCAGCACCACGGCGAGCGACCCGGCGGCCCGCTCCGCGGCGATCCGGTGCACGGGCGCGAGCGCCCCCGACACGGGCAGCAGCACGAGCCTGGCCCGTACGGAACCCGCTCCGGGGCCGCCGCCCGGCACATCCACGAGGACGGCGCCGCCCGGCGGCTCGTCCTGGTGCGTGCCGCGCATGCCCTCCCACACCTGGAGCGGATCGGTGATGTCGTCCTCGGCCCCGGCGGCGTAGAGCAGTTGGCCGTCGGCGGTCTCAAGGAAGACCGGGTTCCCGCTGAACTCGGCCAGAATCCGCAGGACTTGAGGCACTCCGCCGCCGCCAAGGAGGGCGTCCGTGCAGCGCCGGTGGACCTCCTCCGCCCGCTGCAACAGCGCGTAATGACCGTTGACGATCTCGGTGTGGATCTCCTCCGTCACCGTCACGAACGGCACCTCGCGGTGCAGTTGCACCAGCGGAAGGCCCGCCGCCCGCGCCGTCTCCACGAGGGCCGCGGGCAGCCGCGCGAACCGCTGGCCCAGCTCGATGACGAGTGCGGCGATGCCCCGCTCGGCCAGCTTGCGCACGAAGGCGCGCTGTTCGGCGGGGCGCGTCCCGACCCCGTAGCCCGTGGTCAGCAGCAGTTCGCCGCCCTTGAGCAGCGACGCGATGTTCGGCACCTCACCGGCGTGCACCCAGCGCACGGTCCGCTGCAGCCGCTCCCCGCCCGCCACCACCTCGGGCAGCCCGCTGCGCAGCCCGGGCAGTTCCAGGGCGCGCCGCACGGTGATGCCGCCGGGCGAGGAGAAGGCGGAGAACTCGGGCGAGGTGCTGTCCATGACACGGACGCTACCGGCGCACACGCCCGTGCAACATCTCCGCCCCCGCCCGTTCCCGCGCTCTACCCTGCGTACGCGCCCGAAGACGTCAGCCGCAGTGCCGTGTCGATCAGTGGCACGTGGCTGAACGCCTGCGGGAAGTTGCCGACCTGGCGCTGCAGCCGCGGATCCCACTCCTCGGCGAGCAGGCCCAGGTCGTTGCGGAGCGCGAGCAGCCTCTCGAACAGCTTGCGGGCCTCGTCGACCCGGCCGATCATCGCGAGGTCGTCCGCCATCCAGAACGAGCAGGCGAGGAACGCCCCTTCGTCACCCGGAAGACCGTCGACACCGGCGTCGTCGCCGTCCGTCGGGTACCGCATGATGAAGCCGTCCGGCGTCGACAGTTCCCGCTGGATCGCCTCGATGGTGCCGATGACCCGCTTGTCGTCGGGCGGCAGGAAGCCCATCTGCGGAATCAGCAGCAGCGACGCGTCCAGCTCCTTGCTGCCGTACGACTGAGTGAAGGTGTTGCGCTCCTTGTCGTAGCCCTTCTCGCAGACGTCCCGGTGGATGTCGTCGCGCAGGTCGCGCCACTTCTCCAGCGGGCCGTCCGCGTCCCCGGACTCGATGAGCTTGATGGTGCGGTCCACGGCCACCCATGCCATGACCTTCGAGTGCACGAAGTGCCGGCGCGGACCGCGCACCTCCCAGATGCCCTCGTCCGGCTCGTCCCAGTGGCCTTCGAGGTACCGGATGAGCTTGAGCTGGAGCAGCGAGGCGTAGTCGTTCCTCGTGAGGCCCGTCATGTGCGCCAGGTGCAGCGCCTCGGTGACCTCGCCGTACACGTCGAGCTGGAGCTGGCCCGCCGCCCCGTTCCCGACGCGTACGGGCGTCGAGTTCTCGTAGCCGGGCAGCCAGTCGAGCTCGGCCTCGCCCAACTCCCGCTCGCCCGCGATGCCGTACATGATCTGCAGGTTCTCCGGGTCGCCCGCGACCGCCCGCAGCAGCCACTCGCGCCAGGCCCGCGCCTCCTCCCGGTACCCGGTGCGCAGTAGGGAGGAGAGGGTGATGGCGGCGTCCCGCAACCACGTGTACCGGTAGTCCCAGTTCCGTACGCCGCCGATCTCCTCGGGCAGCGAGGTCGTCGGCGCGGCGACGATGCCGCCGGTCGGCGCGTAGGTCAGGGCCTTGAGGGTGATGAGCGAGCGGACGACGGCCTCGCGGTACGGGCCGTGGTACGTGCCGTGCTCCACCCACTGCTGCCAGAACTCCTCCGTCGCCGCGAGGGCGGACTCGGGGTCGGGCACCGGCGGCTGCCCCTTGTGCGAGGGCTGCCACTGGATGGTGAAGGCGACCCGGTCACCGGGCGCCACCGTGAAGTCCGAGTACGTCGTCAGGTCCTTGCCGTACGTCTCGGTCTCCGAGTCCAGCCACACGGAGTCGGGCCCGGCCACGGCGACCGTACGGCCGTCCACCTTGTGCACCCAGGGAGTGATCCGGCCGTAGCTGAAGCGCATGCGCAGCGCGGAGCGCATCGGCACGCGCCCGCTCACGCCCTCCACGATCCGGGTCAGTTGGGGTGCGCCGTCGCGCGGCGGCATGAAGTCGGTGACCCGGACGGTGCCGCGGGGCGTGTCCCACTCCGACTCCAGGACGAGCGTGTCGCCGCGATATCCGCGCCGCGCCGCTCTCGGTGGCTCGGCATCGGACGCGTGGGCGGGACCCAGGCGCCAGAAGCCGTGGTCCTCGGTGCCGAGCAACCCGGCGAAAATGGCATGCGAGTCGAAGCGGGGCAGGCACAGCCAGTCGACTGTGCCGTCCCGGCAGACCAGGGCGGCGGTCTGCATGTCTCCGATGAGTGCGTAATCCTCGATGCGCCCGGCCACGTGCATCTCCAGTCGAACGGCCACGGTTGCAGGAAAAAGGTGGAGCGAAAGGTTGTGGGGTGAGGGATGAGACGACGGATCGTGCTGTCCCGTTGATACGCCGTCCGGATACGTGCTTGTCAAACGAACTGATGAGCCGGTCGTTCCGGGTGGGATCGCGGCGAACGGACGGAGTGTTCCGATGCACGGTGGGGTACGGGCGGGGGTGTTGCCGTCGTGACGCCGTTTTCCGTTGTGACTCGCCAGCCGAGTGTCCGAGCAGGATACGACGCGCTCAAGTGATCCGCGTGCCGCTCACTGCATCGCGTCTGGGCCGTACGGGTGAGTGTCAGGACCTTGTCCCACCTGCGTGGTGGGCCGTGCGCGGAGCGTGGCCGGAAGCAGCCTCCTCTTGTCGCTGATACCCTGGTAGCCCGTGAGCCGGTGGTCATAGAACCCCCGAACCGCAGCGACGGCGCCTCCCGAAAACTCGGGCGAGCGCGTCGGCCCGCACCCCACGACCGCGACCACGGGAGCCCCCTCTTGGCCATGCAGCCGAAATCCTCGACGACCAAGCACATCTTCGTCACTGGGGGTGTCGCCTCGTCCCTCGGTAAGGGCCTCACCGCCTCCAGCCTCGGCATGCTGCTCAAGGCCCGTGGCCTCCGCGTCGTCATGCAGAAGCTCGACCCGTACCTGAATGTCGACCCTGGCACGATGAACCCCTTCCAGCACGGCGAGGTGTTCGTCACCAACGACGGCGCCGAGACCGACCTGGACATCGGCCACTACGAGCGCTTCCTCGACATCGACTTCGACGGCTCGGCCAACGTGACCACCGGCCAGGTGTACTCGCAGGTCATCGCCAAGGAGCGGCGCGGCGAGTACCTGGGCGACACCGTCCAGGTCATCCCGCACATCACGAACGAGATCAAGCACCGCATCCGCCGCATGGCGACGGACGAGGTCGACGTCGTGATCACCGAGGTCGGCGGCACCGTCGGCGACATCGAGTCGCTGCCGTTCCTGGAGACCGTCCGCCAGGTCCGCCACGAGGTCGGCCGTGACAACGTGCTGGTCGTCCACATTTCCCTCCTGCCGTACATCGGTCCTTCGGGTGAGTTGAAGACGAAGCCGACGCAGCACTCGGTTGCGGCTCTGCGCAACATCGGTATCCAGCCGGACGCCATCGTGCTGCGCAGCGACCGTGAGGTCCCGACCGCGATCAAGCGCAAGATCAGCCTGATGTGCGACGTCGACGAGGCCGCGGTCGTCGCCTGCCCCGACGCCCCCTCGATCTACGACATCCCGAAGGTCGTGCACGCAGAGGGCCTGGACGCGTACGCCGTCCGCAAGCTGGACCTGCCGTTCCGAGACGTGGACTGGACGCAGTGGGACGATCTGCTCGGCCGCGTCCACAAGCCGGACCACGAGATCGTCATGGCCCTGGTCGGCAAGTACATCGACCTGCCCGACGCCTACCTGTCGGTGACCGAGGCGCTGCGCGCGGGCGGCTTCGCCAACCGGGCCAAGGTCAAGATCAAGTGGGTCACCTCGGACGACTGCAAGACGCCGGCCGGTGCCAAGAAGACGCTCGGCGACGTCGACGCGATCTGCATCCCCGGCGGCTTCGGCGACCGCGGCGTGGCCGGCAAGGTCGGCGCGATCCAGTTCGCCCGCGAGAACAAGATCCCGCTGCTCGGTCTCTGCCTGGGCCTGCAGTGCACGGTGATCGAGGCCGCGCGGAACCTGGCCGACATCCCGGACGCCAACTCGACGGAGTTCGACGCCGCGACCGCCCACCCGGTCATCTCGACCATGGCGGAGCAGCTCGACATCGTCGCCGGTGAAGGCGACATGGGCGGCACGATGCGGCTCGGCATGTACCCGGCGAAGCTCGCCGAGGGCTCCATCGTGCGCGAGGTGTACGACAACAAGGAGTACGTCGAGGAGCGCCACCGTCACCGCTACGAGGTGAACAACGCGTACCGCGCCGAGCTGGAGAAGAAGGCGGGCCTGCAGTTCTCCGGCGTCTCCCCGGACGGCAAGCTCGTCGAGTACGTCGAGTACCCGCGCGAGGTCCACCCGTACCTGGTCGCCACGCAGGCGCACCCGGAGCTGCGCTCGCGTCCGACGCGTCCGCACCCGCTGTTCGCCGGTCTGGTGAAGGCGGCCGTGGAGCTCAAGGTCGCTGCCGCGAAGGGCGGCTCGGCCGGTTCCGCGGGGGCCAAGAAGGCCAAGTAAGGGCTCTGCGGGGCCTGTCGCACCAGCGATGTACGGTTACCGGGGTGTACGCCTTTTTGCGGCGTGCGCCCCGGTTTCTTATGAGTACCGCTCATGCGTACGTAGGAGGGCTTTCGGTATGACGGCCAACACGCCGCTCGTGGACACCGCCGAGGAGTGGGAGGTCCGGGCGACCGACACCCCCTTCGTCGGGAACAAGACCTCCGTGCGCACGGACGACGTCGTGATGCCGGACGGCTCCGTCGCCCGGCGCGACTACCAGGTGCACCCCGGCTCGGTGGCCGTGGTGGCCCTCGACGACCAGGACCGGGTGCTCCTCCTCAAGCAGTACCGGCACCCCGTGAGCATGAAGCTCTGGGAGATCCCGGCGGGCCTGCTCGACATCCCCGGTGAGAATCCGCTGCACGCGGCGCAGCGCGAGCTGTACGAAGAGGTGCACGTCAAGGCCGAGGACTGGCGGGTCCTCACGGACGTCTACACGACGCCGGGCGGTTGCTCCGAGGCCGTACGCATCTTCCTCGCGCGGGACCTCTCCGAGGCGGACGGCGAGCGGTTCGAGGTGGAGGAGGAAGAGGCGGACATGGAGTTCGCGCGGGTGCCTCTGGCGGAGCTGGTGCGGGGTGTGCTCGCGGGTGAGCTGCACAACAACTGCCTTGTGGTAGGCGCGCTTTCGCTTGCGGCGGCTCTGGCGGGTGACGGTCTTGACGCCCTCCGCCCGGCGCTGGCGGAGTGGCCGGCGAGGCCCTTCGAGGCGTAACCCCTCCGGGGTGGGCCGAATCAAGCCCCTGCGGCGATTGAGCAGCGGGGTCCGGGGCGGAGCCCCGGGACCGTAACCACGCCGGGGCATGGGCCTCCGATTCGGCGCGCGGCACCGGGGGCCGCCTTGCCCACCCTGCCGCCCGATGGGGTCTCCCCTGCTCGAGGTTGTTCGAGAGCTTGGGGAAGGCAGATTGCCCAAGGCGGCGGAGCCGGTCGGACCATCCGCTGATCCGATCAGGCGACATGGGCGCGCCGTCCGCCAGGGGGAGCCGGATCCGCTCAACTAGGCTCGGGAACGCCCCTGCCGATCCCCGCCAGGGGCTGGGTGAGACGGAGCGTGGCCCGTGACGGATCAGGCGGTCGAGTCGGACGACGTGACGGAGGTCGATTCGGCCCCCGGACGGTCCCGCAAGCGGCGTCGCACCCGTCGGGGAAAAGAGGTGGCGGAGCGTCAGTTCCTGGGGCGCAAGCGGGAGTTGGCTCAGCTCAGGTCCGACATCGAGCGGGCCGGGCTCGACACGCTCTCGGGGCGCAAGACGCCGCGTGCCCGGGTGCTCCTGATCGCCGGCCGCCCGGGCACGGGACGTACCGCCCTCGCCGAAGAACTGTTGCGGGACGTCCGCGAGCAGTACCCGGACGGCACCCTCCAGACCCGCCTCACTGCCCCCGACGGCACCCCCGTCCCCACCGAACGTGTCCTGCGCGATCTGCTCGACGCCCTCGAACTCCCCGCCCCGCCGGGCGAGACCGCCGACGACCTGTCCGAGCGGCTGCGCGAGGGCCTCGCGGTGCGCCGCGTGGTGCTGCTGCTCGACGACGCGGTCAGCGCCGAGCAGGTCGACCCGCTGCTCCCCGACACCCCGGACTGCCTCGCCGTGGCCGTGGCCGAGGGCCCGCTCACCGGCATCCCGGACGTGCGGCCCTGCACGCTCGGGGGCCTCGACACCAAGGCCGCCCTCGAACTCCTCACCCGGCACACCGGTTCGGTCCGTGTCACCTGCGACCCGCGCTCGGCGGAGTCCCTGGTGGAGCTGTGCGGGGCGGGACCCGCCGCCCTGGAGATCGCGGGGGGCTGGCTCGCCGCGCGCCCCAAGGAGTCCGTCGCCGATCTGGCCAAGCAGCTGCACGCCTTGGAGCCGGACGGTTCCGCCCTCGCGCGCGTGTTCCGGTTCGCCTACGAGTCATTGCCCGGTCCCGCCGCCCGGATACTGCGCTACCTGTGCCTCGCCCCCGAGGCCTGCGTCGACCCGCACACCGCGTCGGCGCTCGCCGGCTGCTCGGTCGCGGCGGCCCACTCCACCCTCGACGCCTTCGTCACGCTCGGCCTGGTCCGCGGCGTGGACTCCGAGCTGCCGCAGTACGAGGTGCCGGGCTGCCTCGCGCCGTTCCTGCGCGGCCTCACCGAGACCGTCGACCGTCCTGCCGAGGTGCAGCTGGCCCGCGCCCGGATGCTGGAGCGGACCGTGCGGCTGCTCACCTCGTGCCGCGCCGTCACCGAGCCCTTCGACTCTCCGGCCCGCAAGAAGCTCGCGGGACTGCCGAGCGCCCTGCGCTTCGCCGACCGGGAGGCGGCCGCCGAGTGGCTGCGCGCGCGGCAGCCCGCGCTGCTCGCCGCGGCCCGCCTCGCCGTCGCCGACGGGGAGTTGGACACGCTGGCCCGGCGCCTCCTGGCCGCTCTCGTACGGGCGATGGTGGCGCACCGGGGGACCGAGGACGCGGCGGCCGAGCTGTACGGGATCCACCGGCTCGTGCTCGACGTCGCCGAGCGCAGGAACCTGCCGAGGGAGAAGGCCGCGGCCCTGCTCAACCTCGCCGACCTCGACGCCAGGACCGGCCGCACGCACGAGGCGCTGGCCCGCTACCGGGCCGCTCTCGACGCGGGGCGCGCCGCGCGGGACCCGTACGCGACGGGCCGCGCGATGGAATCCGTAGGCGGCGCCCACCAGTCGCTCGGGGACTGGCAGCGGGCCGCCGACTGGTACGGGCGGGCCCTCGCCCAGCGGCTCACGCGAGGCGAGCGGGCCGACGCCGCGCGCCTCCATGGACGTATCGCGGGAGTCCACACCTACGCGGGCCGCTACGGCGAGGCGCAGCGGTCCCTGCGCTCGGCCGTCGCCGGGTACCGCAAGGAGGGCGATGTGCCCGCGCAGGCACGGGCGTTGAGCGAACTGGCGCGGGTGCTCGAATACGCAGGCCGGCCCGAGGAGTCGCTGCACACCTGCCAGGAGGCGGTCGAGTGGGCGCGCCAGGCCGGGGACGTACGGCTGCAGGCCGCGCTCCAGCTGCGCCTCGCCGACACGCTGGACCGGCTCGGCGACCCCGCCGCCGCCAAGCTGCACCGGGGTGCGGCCGAGCGCATGCTGGGAGAGGAGCTCACCGGCGCTGTCGGAGCGGAAGCAGATCCTTCGGAACAAGCCGCTAACACCTGCGAAATCCGTAGCACATCCGCAGAAGATTGATGCATCGAAAGGCTAGACAGCTCAAAGACCTTCATTAGACTGGCTCTGCCGCGGCCATCCGTGGCGTCTCCCGGTGCGTCCTGCGGTGTGCCGGTATGCAGTGCATTGCCCGTTGAATCCCTGAGCCAAGGACCGTGATCGACGATGAAGGTCGGCATCCCCCGCGAGGTCAAGAACAACGAGTTCCGGGTGGCCATCACCCCCGCCGGCGTCCATGAGCTGGTACGCCACGGCCACCAGGTCTTCGTCGAGCAGAACGCCGGAGTGGGCTCCTCGATCACGGACGACGAGTACGTCTCGGCCGGTGCGCGGATCCTCCCCACCGCCGACGAGGTCTGGGCCACGGCGGACCTGCTGCTGAAGGTCAAGGAGCCGATCGCGGAGGAGTACCACCGCCTCCGTAAGGACCAGACGCTCTTCACGTACCTGCACCTGGCCGCGTCCAAGGAGTGCACGGACGCGCTCCTGGAGTCGGGCACGACCGCCATCGCGTACGAGACGGTCGAGACCGCGAACCGCCAGCTGCCGCTGCTCGCCCCGATGTCCGAGGTCGCGGGCCGTCTCGCCCCGCAGGTCGGCGCCTACCACCTGCTGGCCGCCAACGGGGGCCGCGGTGTGCTGCCCGGCGGCGTTCCCGGTGTGCACGCGGGCAAGGCCGTCGTCATCGGCGGTGGCGTCTCCGGCTGGAACGCCGCGACGATCGCCATCGGCATGGGCTTCCATGTGACCCTGCTCGACAAGGACATCAATAAGCTTAAGGAAGCCGACAAGATCTTCGGCACGAAGATCCAGACGGTCGTCTCCAACGCCTTCGAGCTGGAGAAGGCATGCCTGGAGGCCGACCTCGTCGTCGGCGCCGTTCTGATCCCCGGCGCCAAGGCGCCGAAGCTGGTCACCAACGAGCTCGTGTCCCGCATGAAGCCCGGGAGTGTCCTTGTCGACATCGCGATCGACCAGGGCGGCTGCTTCGAGGACTCACACGCGACCACGCACGCCGAGCCGACCTTCAAGGTGCACAATTCGGTCTTCTACTGCGTCGCCAACATGCCCGGCGCGGTGCCGAACACGTCGACGTACGCGCTGACCAACGCCACGCTCCCGTACATCGTTGAGCTGGCCAATCGCGGCTGGGCCGAGGCTCTGCGCCGCGACGCGGCCCTCGCCCTGGGCCTCAACACCCATGACGGCAAGGTCGTTTATAAGGAGGTCGCGGAGGCGCACGGCCTCGAGCACCTCGAGCTGGAGAGCCTCCTCGGCTGACCCGCCTCGAGGGCGACGTCAACAAAAGTCGTCAATCTCACGCCTACGGCCGGACCTTGCGAGGGGTCCGGCCGTACGTGTAGGGGAAAGGTACGGGTCCGGACATGGTCAACTCGCCTTGAACGTAACCCTTTACCCGATTCGCACGGCGACGAAATGCACCGAAGAGCCGTCGTACGCCCTTGACATGAGGGTGTTTCGTTACCGACACATCGTGCCGGGTCCGGCGGATTGTGTTGCTGCGGAGTGGTGACACGCCATAGAGTCGCCAACCGTCGGCATGGTGCCACGCTGACCTATCGATAAATGTTCCTGGCTACATCCAAGGAGGTAAGACGACTTGTGAATGAGTCGACATTTACTCCCGGAGGTGGCCAGCCAGGCGGACAGGTTCCCGCGGGGCTTCAGGCTGTCGGCCCCGTCGCTGTGCGTACCTTCACTGCCCACCAGAGCAGTTATCAGGGCATCCCCCAGCAGACGCCGACGCAGACAGCAGCCCAGAGCATGGATGGCCATCACGTGAACGCCATGGCCGGAGACCGAAGTGGCGACACACAAAGCCACTTCGCCGACTACGACGCCCTGCCCGAGGGGTCTTTCTACGACCCCGACGCCGAATACGAGCCGGACCCCGAGTACGCGGCCACGCTCGCACCCGACGCTGCACGCCAGCGCCGCGAGCGCGTCGGCCCCACCGGGCGTCCACTGCCGTACTTCCCGATTCCAGGACCGCTGACGGACCACGGCCCGGCGAAGATCATCGCGATGTGCAACCAGAAGGGCGGCGTCGGCAAGACCACGTCGACCATCAACCTGGGTGCCGCGCTCGCCGAGTACGGCCGCCGGGTCCTGCTCGTCGACTTCGATCCACAGGGAGCCCTGTCGGTCGGCCTCGGCGTGAACCCGATGGAGCTCGACCTCACGGTCTACAACCTGCTCATGGAGCGGGGGATGGCCGCGGACGAGGTCCTGCTGAAGACCGCGGTTCCGAACATGGACCTGCTTCCCAGCAATATCGACTTGTCCGCTGCCGAGGTGCAGTTGGTCAGCGAGGTGGCGCGCGAGTCCACGTTGCAGCGGGCGCTCAAGCCGCTGATGGCCGACTACGACTACATCGTGATCGACTGTCAGCCCTCGCTCGGCCTGCTGACCGTGAACGCGCTGACGGCCGCTCACAAGGTCATCGTCCCGCTGGAGTGCGAGTTCTTCGCGCTGCGTGGTGTGGCCCTGCTGACCGAGACGATCGAGAAGGTCCAGGAGCGGCTCAACCCGGACCTGGAGCTCGACGGGATCCTCGCCACCATGTACGACTCGCGGACCGTGCACAGCCGTGAGGTGCTCGCGCGCGTGGTCGAGGCGTTCGACGACAACGTCTACCACACGGTGATCGGCAGAACCGTTCGCTTCCCGGAGACCACGGTCGCCGGTGAGCCGATCACCACGTACGCCTCGAACTCGGTCGGTGCCGCGGCCTATCGCCAGCTCGCCAGGGAGGTGCTCGCCCGGTGTCACGCCGAGTGAGTCTGCCGGGGGCCGACGAACTGTTCCGTACGACCGGGGGCATGGGGCTGCAATCGTCGTCGCCACGACGCCCGGCGAACGGGGAGGCGCGGGTCCCCCCGCCTGCCGGGGAGAGCGACGAGGCGGCGGCCTCGTCCGACAGCGAAGAGGAGGCGGGACCCGCCTCCTCCGGTTCCGGTGAGCACTCCGCCGCCGAGGCCGAGTCGGACGCCGGGTCGCGGACCCGCGGCGCCGCCGCGGACGGCGCGGAGAAGGCGGGGCGCAGGGCCTCCGGGGCGCAGGAAGGTTCCGGTGGGCGAGGCTCGTCCGCTGCGGCGCGGAAGCGGGCGCGTGCGGCCAACCGGCGGCCCAGTGGGCGTGAGCGGCACGACGAGAAGATCACCGTGTACGTCTCCGCCGAGGAACTGATGGACCTCGAGCACGCGCGGCTCGTGCTGCGCGGTGAGCACGGGCTCGCGGTCGACCGGGGGCGCATCGTGCGCGAGGCGGTCGCCGTGGTCCTGGCCGACCTGGAGTCCCGTGGGGACGCGAGCATTCTTGTGCGTCGGCTGCGGGGGCGCTAGGCGCTGGGCGGGTAGCGTCCTGGGTTGATGTCCGTCAACGAATCCTCCGGTCCGCCGTCGCAGCCGCCGTCGGCGGGTCGTCGGCGTGCGCTCGGCCGGGGTGCGGTCTCTGCACCTGAGCCGGTGCCGGTGCCGTCGGAGCCTTCGGGCGGGACCGGGGGCCGCCTTGCCCACCCTGCCGCCCAAGGCGGCAGCTTGCCCAAGGCGGCGGAGTCGGCGGAGGCTGAGGCCGAGGTCGATGACGGGAAGTTCAAGGTTCGGCTCGATAATTTCGAGGGGCCGTTCGATCTTCTGCTGCAGCTCATCTCCCGGCACAAGCTCGATGTCACCGAGGTCGCGCTGTCCAAGGTCACCGATGAGTTCATGGCCCACATCCGGGCCATGGGGGCCGACTGGGACCTCGACCAGACGACGGAGTTCCTCGTCGTCGCCGCGACACTGCTCGATCTGAAGGCCGCCCGCCTGCTGCCCACCGCCGAGGTGGAGGACGAGGCCGACCTGGCCCTCCTGGAGGCGCGGGACCTGCTGTTCGCGCGGCTGCTGCAGTACCGCGCGTACAAACAGATCGCCGATATCTTCAGCGGGCGTCTTGAGGACGAGGCGCGGCGCTATCCGCGGACCGTCGGGCTCGAACCGCACCACGCCGAGCTGCTGCCCGACGTCGTCATCAACATCGGCGCCGAGGGATTCGCCAAGCTGGCCGTGAAGGCGATGCAGCCGAAGCCCAAGCCCCAGGTGTACGTGGAGCACATCCACGCGCCGCTGGTGAGCGTGCAGGAGCAGGCCCAGTACGTGGTGGCCCGGCTGAAGGAGGTCGGCGAGGCCCCGTTCCGGGAGCTCGTGGCCGACACCGACGACACGCTCACCGTCGTCGCCCGGTTCCTCGCGCTGCTCGAGCTGTACCGGGAGAAGGCCGTGGGGCTGGAGCAGGAGACCGCGCTCGGGGAGCTGATCGTGCGCTGGACCGGCGGCGACGGCGTCGAGGAGCCCGTGGTCACGGACGAGTTCGACCGGGCGCCGGAGGTGCCCGAGGTGCCCGAGCGGAAGGAGGCCGCCCCGTGAGTGAGCACGTGAGCGAGCGCATGAGCGAGCAGGACCCCGGTGGCGTGGCGGAGCTCGACCTCAAGCCCGCCCTGGAAGCCGTACTCATGGTGGTCGACGAACCCGCCACCGAGGAGCATCTGGCCAAGATCCTGCAGCGGCCCAGGAGGGCCGTGAGCGACGCTCTGCGGGAGCTGGCCGACGAGTACCGCATGCAGGGGCGCGGCTTCGAGCTGCGGCTCGTGGCGGGCGGCTGGCGGTTCTACACCCGGCCCGAGTACGCCGCCGCCGTCGAGGGCTTCGTGTTGGACGGGCAGGTGGCGAGGCTCACTCAGGCGGCTCTGGAGACCCTCGCCGTCGTCGCGTACCGGCAGCCGGTCAGCCGTTCCCGGGTCTCCGCGGTGCGCGGAGTGAACTGTGACGGGGTCATGAGGACCCTGTTGCAGCGGGGTCTGGTGGAGGAGGCGGGCGCGGAACCCGAAACAGGTGCGATCCTGTACAGGACGACGAACTATTTCCTGGAGCGGATGGGCCTGCGCGGCCTGGACGAACTGCCGGAACTCGCGCCCTTCCTCCCCGAGGCGGACGCGATCGAGGGCGATACGCAGGAAGGGATTCCGTCGTTCGACCCGGACGCACCCGATGCACCGGGTTCGGAGTCCATCGAGCAGACAGCCGACTAACGGAAATTTGATGCGAAGCAGTAGCGGCAGGAACAGCAGCGGAAACAACGGCGGGAGCCGTGGTGGCAACAGCAGCGGCCGCGGCGGGAACAGCGGGGGCCGCGGTAACCAGCGCGGCGCCGGCAACAACCGCGACGACAGGCGCGGCGGCAGCAGCAACCGCGACGACAGGCGTGATGACAAGCGCGACGACAAGCGTGACGACAGGCCCGCTCGCCCGAAGCGGCCGCGCCCCGAGGAGAGGCTCTACGACGTAGGCCCGAACGCCTCGAGGGAGGGTTCGAAGTCGGGCCGCGGCGCCTCCGCGCGCGGTGGTGCCAAGGGCGGGCCCAAGCGCGGGCAGCAGCCGCCCACGGGCCGGGCCGCGCGTACGGCTCCCTCCCGTTCGCGTGAGTACGAGACGCGGACCGAGGAGCGCAACCGCGAGCGGTACGCGGGCAAGCCGGAGGTCAAGCTCCCGAAGACCTTCCCGGGCGCCGAGCAGGAGGGCGAGCGGCTGCAGAAGGTGCTGGCCCGTGCCGGTTACGGCTCGCGGCGCGCCTGCGAGGAGCTGGTCGACGAGTCCCGTGTCGAGGTCAACGGCGAGATCGTGGTCGAGCAGGGGCTGCGCGTCGACACGGAGAAGGACGAGATCAAGGTCGACGGCCTGACCGTGGCCACGCAGTCGTACCAGTTCTTCGCGCTGAACAAGCCGGTTGGTGTCGTCTCCACGATGGAGGACAACGAGGGGCGGCAGTGTCTCGGGGACTACACGAACAACCGTGAGACGCGGCTCTTCCACGTCGGACGGCTGGACACCGAGACCGAGGGCGTCATCCTGCTCACCAACCACGGTGAGCTGGCCCACCGCCTCACACACCCCAAGTACGGCGTGAAGAAGGTCTACCTCGCGCACCTCGTGGGCCCGATCCCGCGCGACCTGGGCAAGCGGCTCAAGGACGGCATCGAGCTGGAGGACGGGTACGCGCGTGCGGACCACTTCCGCATCGTCGAGCAGACCGGCAAGAACTACCTGGTCGAGGTCACCCTGCACGAGGGGCGCAAGCACATCGTGCGGCGGATGCTGGCCGAGGCCGGCTTCCCGGTCGACAAGCTGGTGCGGGTCGCCTTCGGCCCGATCACGCTGGGCGACCAGAAGTCGGGCTGGCTGCGGCGGCTCTCGAACACCGAGGTCGGCATGCTGATGCAGGAGGTCGACCTGTAGGTCGTACCTTCGCGGGTCTTGTGTGCGGCGACCCCCTCCTTTTAGAGTCCATTGGACCAATAAGGGAGGGGGTCTCCGCATGTCCGACAACGGTCTGCCCGGCACTGGCCCAGTGGCGGGTTACGACAAGCACGCCTACGAGCCCTTCGCCGTCACCGTCGACCTGGCCGTGTTCACGCTCAGGTCGGGGCGGCTGCACATCCTGCTCGTCGAGCGCGGTCACGAGCCGTACGCGGGGCGCTGGGCGCTGCCCGGCGGGTTCCTGGAGCCGCACGAGTCCGCGGAGGACGCGGCGCGGCGCGAACTCGCCGAGGAGACCGGGCTCGCCGATGTCGCCGGGCTGCATCTGGAACAGCTGCGTACGTACAGCGAACCGGGGCGCGATCCCCGGATGCGCGTGGTGTCCGTCGCGTTCGCCGCGCTCGTGCCGGACGCCCCGCAGGCGCACGGCGGCGGGGACGCGGCGCGGGCCGCCTGGCTGCCGTACGAGGCGCAGGGCCCGCTCGCCTTCGATCACGACCGGATCCTCGCCGACGCCCAGATCCGGATCGGCGGGAAGCTCGAGTACACCTGCCTGGCCACCGCGTTCTGCCCGCCCGAGTTCACGCTCGGCGAGCTGCGGCAGGTCTACGAGGTGGTGTGGGGGACCGACCTCGACCCGGCGAACTTCCGGCGCAAGGTGCTCGCGACGCCCGGCTTCGTCGAGCAGATCCCCGGCGCGTCCCGGCTCACCGGCGGGCGCGGCAAGCCCGCGGCGCTGTACCGGGCCGGCGACGCCACGTCCTTGCATCCACCGCTGCTGCGCCCCGCGCACGAGCCTTCGGAAGGAACCCGCCGATGACGAAGACCGCCGCCACCGGATCGCTGCTCGGCCTCGCCCTCGGGGACGCCCTCGGCTACCCGACAGAGTTCAGCGACGTACCCGCCATCCTCGCCGGGCACGGGCCCTGGCGGCAGATGGAGCTGCCAGGCCACCCCGTCGCGTACATCACCGACGACACGCAGATGGCGCTCGCCGTGGCGCGGGCGCTGCGCTCGAGCGGGGTGCCTCTCTCGCCGGAGCGCTTCGAGGGGCCGCTGCGCGGGGAGTTCGTCGACTGGTACCGGTCGCCCGACAACGACCGGGCGCCCGGCAACACCTGCCTGCGCGCGTGCGGGCTTCTGGAGACCGGGAGCCGGACCTGGCAGGACGCCAGCCAGATCCACTCCAAGGGCTGCGGGGCCAATATGCGCGTCACCCCGCTCGGGCTCGCCCCCGGCCTGAGTGACGAACAGCGGGCGGGCGGCGCCCAGTTGCAGGCGGGGCTGACGCATGGCCACCCCACGGGCCTCGCCGCCGCCGACCTCACCGCGCACGCCGTACGCCTCCTCGCCGAGGGCGCGGAGCCGACGGGCCTGGTCGGCCTGCTCCGCTCCTACGCCTACGAGAACCGGGAGACGTACCACGAGGCCTGGCTCGGTGACCTGTGGCGGCGTGGAGAGCAATCGACGCCGCAGAGCTTCATCGCGCACGGCTGGGACGAGTGCCTCGGCGTCCTCGACCGGCTGCGGGACGCGCTGCGCGAACCGTCCCCCGAGACCGACCCGTGCCTCGCCACGGGCGCCGGCTGGATCGCCGAACAGGCGCTGGCCACTGGTCTGTTGTGTTTCCTGATGTTCGTCGACGAACCGGTCCTGGCCCTGCGCCGAGCCGCCTGCACCTCCGGCGACTCGGACTCGATCGCGGCCCTCGCCGGGGCGTTCGCGGGCGCCCACCTCGGCGCCGGCGCGTGGCCGAAGGAGTGGGTCGAACGTATCGAGCACCGGGACGAGCTGCTGGAGTTCGGGGCGGGGTGGGACGTGGCGTGAGGCGCGGCGCCCGTCAGGTCAGCGTGATCGAGTCCCCGGTGACCTTGATCTGGCGGGTGTCCAGGGGGCGGGGGGCCGGGCCACCCGCCACCGAGGCGTCGGCGACCTTGAACTTGGAGCCGTGGCAGGGGCAGTTGATGGTGCCGCCGGAGACGTCCTTGACGGTGCAGCCCTGATGCGTGCAGGCCGCGGAGAAGGCCTTGAAGTCGCCCTTGGCCGGCTGGGTCACCACGACCTTGTCGGCGGGGAAGACCTTGCCGCCGCCGACGGGGATGTCGGAGGTCTTCGTCAACTCCTTTGCCGCGGGCGGCTTTTGGGAGCCTCCGTCGGTCGGTTTCGAGGCCGAGGCGGTGGTCTCCGACGTGGACGCCTGCTCGCCCCCGCCGCCCTGGTTCTCGTCGCCGTACTTGCTGCAGCCCGCCGCCAGGGCCGCCGCGCCCGCGACCAGGACGCTCCTGCGGGACGCGGTGCGCCTCATGTCGTCACTCCCACCGTCCGGAAGAACCACAGCGCCGACGTCAGCCACAGCAGCGTCAGGACCGCGAACGCGAGACCGCCCACCACCGGCAGCAGCCAGCCCGGCAGCCGCTCCGTGCGCAGCAGCAGCATCTTGGCGCTGAACGCCCCGAAGAAGAAGCAGCCCAGGAGCGAGTGCCACATGACCCGTGTCGAGTACGTCTGGTAGCCGAGCGCGTAGAGGCAGTGCACCGCCACCGGGACCGCGAGAAGAAACGCGATCCGGCCCGACCAGCGGTGCAGCACCGGTGCCCAGGACGGGCCGCGCAGCTTCCCGTAGACCATGAACGCCGAGACGATCTGGACGAGCGCGAAGGCGAAGGCCGCCGTCGCCAGCCAGGACTTCACCGCGCTCGTGCTGGAGAAGCCGGCGAGGTTGAACGCCGTGCCCTCCGGGTCGTGCACCTTGCCGTACGCGCCGAGCGCCACGGCCACCACCGCCGCGACGAGCGCGGGGACCAGATAGCGGGCCGCGGACGGGCGGCGGTGGTCGGGGTTCGGGAAGCTCTGGGTGGCGGCGTTCGGGTCGACGGTCATGGGAGCCCTCTCTGAACGGCTCGGCGTGTGCTGCTCAGGGGACGACCGGGCGGGCCGTCAGGCGGTCGCCGTCGACCGTGACCGCCCCCGAGTCCGGGTCGATGCGCGGCGCGGCGGACGGCTTGTCGTCGCGGCGCACGATGCCCACCTGGCGGCCGTCGGGCAGCACGATCCAGCCGCCGTCGATCTTCGCGCCGCGCACCTCGGTGGTCGCGCGGTACAGGCCGGACGGCTTGACGGCCTTCTTCGCCGTGAAGCCGTAGGGGTGCTTGTCGATGGTCGTGGTGCCGCGCACCCGATCGCCGGCGAGCCTGCCGTCCAGCTTCGCGCCGTGCTTGCCGGAGAGCTTCATCTCGCCGTCTTCCTCGACGTTCCCCTTCAGCCACGACTCCTTGGAGCGGCCGTCGCAGAAGTAGGCGATCGCCTTGTCGCCGCGCACGGATATGGAGATCGCGGACGTGTCGTCGTCGGTGCGGCCCGCGTAGCCCGTCTTCGGGCGGGCCGTCCGCGTCGGGCTCGCCTCCGAAGGTTTCGTGGGCGACGGGCTCGCCTTGGAGGGCGACGCGGAGGCGGACGGCGTGACCGTCGCCGCGGGAGCCTCCCCGTACGACGAAGTGCCCTCGCCGGTCGTCGCGTTGAGCGACAGCACGAACAGGCCGAGGGCCAGTCCGGCGAGCAGTGTGAACAGCGGCCCGGAGCGCTTCATGGCCGAGCCTCCCCCCGAGGCGGCAGCGGTACCGCCTCCATGCAAGCAGCTTCGGCCGGGTGGCGACAGGGGGCGGTTCGGGTGACATTGAGGTGGTCCGGGTTTCCGGCGCCCCAGAGGCGGGCGTCTCGGTAGACGGGCGCCGTGCACCCCCGCCTCCCACCTTGATTACGCTGGTCTCCTATTCCGATTGCGTGTACGCAGAAGATCAGCAAAGGGGCAGTGACGTGGCGGTACGAGCGGTCCGGGGCGCCGTCCAACTCGAACGGGACGAGGCCGGCCACATGGACGAGCAGGTGAGCGAGCTGCTCACCGCCGTCCTTGAGCGCAACGAGCTGACCGCCGACGACCTGATCTCCATCTGGTTCACGGCCACGCCCGATCTGCACTCCGACTTCCCGGCGGCCGCCGCCCGCAAGCTCGGCATCGTCGACGTACCGCTGATCTGCGCGCAGGAACTCGACATCGCCGGCGCCCTGCCGCGCGTCGTCCGGATCCTCGCGCACATCGAGACCGAGCGGCCCAAGGCCGAGGTCGCGCACGTCTACCTCGGCGCGGCGGCCACCCTCCGCAAGGACATCGCCCAGTGAGAACCGCACTCGTCGTCGGCACCGGCCTGATCGGCACCTCCGCCGCCCTGGCCCTCGCCTCGCGCGGCGTCACCGTGCACCTCGTCGACCACGACCCCGGGCAGGCCCGCACCGCCGCCGCGCTCGGCGCCGGGACCGACGAGGCGCCCGAGGGACCCGTCGACCTGTGCATCGTGGCCGTGCCGCCCGCGCACGTCGCCACCTCGCTCGCCGACGCGATGCGCCGCGGCCTCGCCCGCGCCTACATCGACGTCGCCAGCGTCAAGGGCGGCCCGCGCAGCGAGCTGGAGGAGCTGGGCCTCGACCTCACCCCGTACATCGGTACGCACCCGATGTCGGGCCGTGAGCGCAGCGGCCCGCTCGCGGCCGACGCCGACCTCTTCGAGGGGCGGCCGTGGGTCCTGACCCCGACCCGCGACACGGACACCGAGGTCCTGAACCTCGCCCTGGAACTGGTCGCCCTGTGCCGGGCCGTCCCGGTCGTCATGGACGCCGACGCCCACGACCGGGCCGTCGCGCTCGTCTCGCACATGCCGCACCTGGTCTCCAGCATGGTCGCGGCCCGCCTGGAGAACGCCGAGGACGCCGCCGTCCGGCTGTGCGGGCAGGGCATCCGTGATGTGACACGGATCGCCGCATCGGACCCGCGGATGTGGATCGACATCCTCTCCGCGAACCCGGGCCCGGTCGCCGACCTGCTCTCCGCCGTCGCGGGCGACCTGGAGGAGACCGTGCAGTCCCTGCGCTCCCTGCAGTCCTCCGACGACGCCAAGCGCCGCGAGGGCGCGGACGGCGTCGAGACGATGCTGCGGCGGGGCAACGCGGGCCAGTCCCGGGTCCCCGGCAAGCACGGCGCGGCACCGGCGGCGTACGAGATCGTGGCCGTCCTCATCTCCGACCAGCCGGGCGAGCTGGCCCGGATCTTCGCCGACGCGGGCTCGGCCGGCGTCAACATCGAGGACGTGCGGATCGAGCACGCGACCGGGCAGCAGGCCGGTTTCGTCCAGCTCATGGTGCAGCCGGCGCAGGCGCCGAAGCTGGCCGCGGCGCTGCGCGAGCGCGGCTGGGCGATGCGTCAGTAGCGGGGCCGGTGGAGGCACGTAAGAAGGGGTCTTCCGGAGCCAGTAACCTTGTGCGGGGCGCTCCCGCGCCCCGCACCCATGCCCCCGTGCACTGAGAAAGGTGTCCGTCACCTATGGAAACCGCCGCGACCGCCGCCGCAGCAGTGATCGTCGCCATCGACGGACCCTCCGGCACGGGCAAGTCGAGCACCTCCAAGGCCGTCGCCGCGCAGCTCGGCCTGAGCTACCTGGACACCGGCGCCCAGTACCGGGCGATCACCTGGTGGATGGTGAACAACGGCATCGAGTTGGACGACCCGTCCGCGATCGCCGCCGTCGCCGGCAAGGCCGACATCGTCTCCGGCACCGACCCGGGCGCCCCCACCATCACGGTGGACGGCACGGACGTCGCCGCCCCGATCCGCACCGGCGAGGTCACCTCCAAGGTCAGCGCCGTCAGCGCCGTCCCCGAGGTGCGCGCCCGGATCACCGAGCTGCAGCGCACCATCGCGCTCGGCGCCGAGAAGGGCATCGTCGTCGAGGGCCGCGACATCGGTACGACCGTGCTGCCCGACGCCGACCTGAAGATCTTCCTCACCGCCTCGCCCGAGGCCCGCGCCGCCCGCCGCTCCGGCGAGCTCAAGGGCTCCGACGTGAAGGCCACGCAGGAGGCCCTCGTCGCCCGTGACAAGGCCGACTCGAGCCGCAAGACGTCGCCGCTGGCCAAGGCCGACGACGCCGTCGAGGTCGACACCAGCGACCTCACGCTGCAGCAGGTCATCGAGTGCGTCGTCACGCTGGTCGAGGAGAAGCGAGCCTCCAAGTGACCGATGCGCCCTCCGAGCGAGGCGCCGAAGTGGGTCGGCGCATCGGCGTCGGCCTCATGTACGGGCTGTGGAAGCCGCGGGTCCTGGGATCCTGGCGGGTCCCGGCGGCCGGTCCGGTGATCCTCGCGGTGAACCACTCCCACAACATCGACGGCCCCATGGTCATGGGCGTCGCTCCGCGCCCGACGCACTTCCTGATCAAGCAGGAGGCGTTCGTCGGACCGCTCGGCCCCTTCCTCGAAGGGATCGGGCAGGTCAAGGTCGACCGCACGAGCGCGGACCGCACGGCCATCACCCGGACGCTGGGCGTCCTCGCCGACGGCGGCGTTCTCGGCATCTTCCCCGAGGGCACCCGGGGCGAGGGCGACTTCGCGTCGCTGCGGGCCGGACTCGCGTACTTCGCGGTGCGCAGCGGGGCGCCGATCGTCCCGGTCGCCGTCCTGGGAAGCACGGAGCGGTCCGGACGGTTGATAAAGCGGCTGCCCCCGCTCAGAAGCCGGGTCGACGTCGTCTTCGGCGACCCCTTCGAGGCGGGCGACGGCAGCGGACGGCGTACCCGCAAGGCCCTCGACGAAGCCACCGTACGCATCCAGGCGCGGCTCAGCGGCCACCTGGACGATGCCAGGCGCCTGACCGGGCGCTGAGCGAGACTTTCAGTAGTGGAACGCGGCACACGAAACGGCGGTCCACCGATCACCACGAATGAACGACGAGGTACGGACTTCATGAACGACCAGATCCAGCCCGAGGGATCCCCGGAGCACGAGCACGGGGAACTCGGCGACGCTGAGTACGCGGAGTTCATGGAGCTCGCCGCGGAGGAGGGCTTCGACCTCGAGGACGTCGACGGCGCGCTCGACGACGCGGGCCACGGCCCGCTGCCCGTCCTCGCCGTCGTCGGCCGCCCGAATGTCGGCAAGTCGACCCTGGTGAACCGCATCATCGGGCGCCGCGAGGCCGTCGTCGAGGACAAGCCGGGTGTCACGCGTGACCGCGTCACCTATGAGGCCGAGTGGGCGGGCCGCCGCTTCAAGCTCGTCGACACCGGCGGCTGGGAGCAGGACGTCCTCGGCATCGACGCGTCCGTGGCCGCGCAGGCCGAGTACGCGATCGAGGCCGCCGACGCCGTCGTCTTCGTCGTCGACGCCAAGGTCGGCGTCACCGACACCGACGAGGCCGTCGTGCGCCTGCTGCGCAAGGCCAACAAGCCGGTCGTGCTCTGCGCCAACAAGGTCGACGGCCCGAGCGGCGAGGCGGACGCCTCGTACCTGTGGTCCCTCGGCATCGGCGAGCCGCACCCGGTCTCCTCGCTGCACGGCCGCGGCACCGGCGACATGCTCGACGCCGTCATCGCGGCCCTCCCCGAGGCCCCGATGCAGACCTTCGGCGGTGCGGGGCTCGGCGGGCCGCGCCGGATCGCCCTGATCGGCCGCCCGAACGTCGGCAAGTCCTCGCTCCTGAACAAGGTGGCCGACGAGGACCGCGTCGTCGTCAACGAGCTGGCGGGCACCACCCGCGACCCCGTCGACGAGCTGATCGAGCTCGGCGGCATCACCTGGAAGTTCATCGACACGGCGGGCATCCGCAAGCGCGTCCACCTCCAGCAGGGCGCCGACTACTACGCGTCGCTGCGCACCGCCGCCGCCGTGGAGAAGGCGGAGGTCGCGGTCATCCTGATCGACGCCTCCGAGTCGATCTCCATCCAGGACCAGCGGATCGTGACGATGGCGGTCGAGGCGGGCCGCGCGATCGTCCTCGCGTTCAACAAGTGGGACACCCTCGACGAGGAGCGTCGCTACTACCTGGAGCGCGAGATCGAGACCGAGCTCGGCCAGGTCGCCTGGGCGCCCCGGGTGAACGTGTCGGCGCACACCGGCCGCCACATGGAGAAGCTGGTCCCCGCGATCGAGGCCGCCCTCGACGGCTGGGAGACGCGCATCCCGACGGGCCGGCTCAACGCCTTCCTCGGCGAGCTCGTCGCCTCCCACCCGCACCCGGTCCGCGGCGGCAAGCAGCCCCGCATCCTGTTCGGCACGCAGGCCGCCTCCAAGCCGCCCCGGTTCGTGCTCTTCGCCTCCGGCTTCATCGAGCACGGCTACCGCCGCTTCGTGGAGCGCCGCCTGCGCGAGGAGTTCGGCTTCGAGGGCACGCCGATCCACATCTCCGTACGCGTGCGTGAGAAGCGCGGCAGGAAGAAGTAGCGGTCCCTTGAAGTAGGCAGCTCGGACGAACGCCGCCGGTGGAGACATCCACTCGGCGGCGTTTTCTGTGCGGGGCGCGGGGCGCCCGACCGGGGCTATGACACAGGCTCTTAGTACTCCCGGCGTGGCCCTGGCGGCAGGGCCGGGAAGTGCCGTCCCGTGGTGTGCTGCTGCGGGTGCGGCTGCCAGCGCGGCGGATGGTGCGGGCGCGGGCCGTGCAGCGGGTCGAAGCCCCTGAACCCCAGGTCGTCCTCGCCGCTGCGGTCGCCCGGCAGCGTCCGGAAGGATCGGCGCCACTCCGCGAACAGGGCGTCGTAGATGGGGGTCACCGAGGGGCCGCTCCTCGCGTGGCCGCCCGGTTGGTCCTCCGCGGGGCGCATCGACGGGATCGGGTTCTGATACGGCTGGTGCCGTCGGGACGAAGGGGCGGTTCCGGGCGCGGGGGATGAGGTCGGGTCGTATGGGTGCACGTGTGTGCCAACGAACCGGGCCCCCGACGGATGCGCCCTTGGCCTGCGCTGTTGCGGGCTGTCAGCGGTGTGACCGGTGCATTCGTGGGGGCCCCGGGGGTGTGTCCCGGTCGGCTCAGGTGCCGGCGAGCGGCATGGCGGCGGCCACCAGGCGTCCGTTCGCCGCCGCCTTGTCGAGGGCCTGGCGGAGCAGGTCCTCGCGCGGCTGGTGGCCGATCGAGCCGGCGGAGGCGGCGAAGAGGAGCACCGTCTGCGTCTTGTTCGCCGCGGTCCGCCAGCCCTCCGTGACCAACAGCGGCTGGTGTGCCTGCCACCAGGCGACCTGGGCGGGGGAGCCCCCGGTGCCGGGCTGCAGGATCGCGTGCAGCTGGCCCATCGCGAGCAGCACCGACCAGCCGCCGAGGACCGAGGGGACCCCGTCCAGCGTGGTGGCCGGCATGAAGCCCTGCTCGATCAGGAGCGGCAGGAAGTCGTCCCCGTCCGTGGTCGTGCCGGGGCGGGCGATGGGGCCCGTCGGCTCGACGACGAGCGCGGGGTGCGTCGTGTCGCCGATCAGTACGAGGCCGCTGGTCACGCCGAGTACGGCCTGCGAGGGCGCGGCGGGGCCGCCGCCGTCCGGCTGTGCGGCCGCGGCGTCCTGCCCACCGCCGCTGATGGACTGCACGGCGCCCTGCAGCTGGTCCTCCGCGACCTGGACGACCTGCGAGGGCAGGCAGGTGGCATGGGCGAAGGCGAGCACGGCGGTCTCGTCGCCGACGAAGAGGACGGTGCTGGTCGGCTGCTGCTGCGAGTCGCCCGGCGTGCGGCAGGAGGTGCAGTCGTAGCTGCCGGGGGCGTTGTCGCCGGTCATCAGGCGGTCGGCTTCTTCGTCGCCGATCTCGGCGCGTACGTCGTTGCTGACGTCGAGCAAGCGAGGCACGGGGACTCCTCAGGGATCTGTTGGGCCGATCGGGGTGATCGGTCGCGGTCAGGCGAGTGCTTATGAAGGACAACGGACGATCTGTGTCCTCGGTCACGCCCGGATCGGAACGGAATCGTCTCATCCGGCGCACACCGTGAACGACCGCCCGGAATCCGTCACTCCCCGCCAACTTGTGGGATTTCCAAGGAAGTTGGACCGGTGAGGTGAGTCACAGATCGTCAGGGTGGCAGGTCGACAAATACTGAAATCGTTGTATGTATCGGGTGGCTTGAAATCGCCGGTACCCCGGGTAACGGCGAACTGGCCTGGCGGGACGGGCCGTTGGTTGTCGTGACCGCCGTGGGCTGCCTAGATTCCACCGCCGTCCGCAACGAGCAGTCCACGAGAGGGATTCTCATGTCCGCGCCGATTCGTACGGCTCGCACGACAACGGCACGCACGACAGCGGTCCTCGCCGGGGTGGCACTCGCCGCCCCACTCGGTCTCCTCGCCCTCGCCGGACCCGCCCCAGCGGCGGACGGCGGCGTCTGGGACCGCATCGCACGCTGCGAGAGCGGCGGCAACTGGCAGATCAACACCGGGAACGGCTACTACGGCGGGCTCCAGTTCTCGGCCGGCACCTGGCGCGCGTACGGCGGCGGGGCCTACGCTGCGACCGCCGACCGGGCCTCCAGGGCCCAGCAGATCGCCGTCGCGACCAAGGTGCAGCGCGCGCAGGGCTGGGGCGCCTGGCCCACGTGCGCGGCACGGGCCGGGGCGTACGGCAGCGCGCCGGGCGCCCAGTCGGCCCCCAAGGCCGCGCCGCAGCAGCGGGGTTCAGGCCACACCGACCGCGGCGCCGCCCGGCGTGGCGGCTACGTCGTCCGAGGCGGCGACACCCTGGGCCGCATCGCCGCGGCCCACGGCACCAACTGGCAGCGCCTGTACGCCACGAACAAGGCGGTGATCGGCGGTGACCCCGACCTGATCATGCCGGGGCAGCGGCTGCGGCTGCGCTGACCGCATGTGCGCCGCGCGGCCCCACCCGGTCCGCCGACCGGGTGGGGC
>NZ_JBEOVM010000090.1:0-27034 GCF_040295505.1 Streptomyces sp. NPDC002790
ATCTAACAAGCCCCGCCGGCGATTGAGGCGCGGGGTCCGGGGCGGAGCCCCGTGGCGTGGGGGCGGGTGGCCGGCCCGGGGCCGCGCCGCGGACGGTCACTCCGCCAACGCGGTGAACTCGCGTTCCAGCCCACGCCCCCGCCGCTCGACGACAGCGGACGCGACATCCGCCAATTTCCGGTTCGTCCTCTGCGAGATCCGACGCAGCACACCGAACGCGTCGTCCGGCGCGCACCCCAGCACATGCATGACGATGCCGCAGGCCTGGTCCACCACGGGCCGCGACCGCAGCGCCGAACCCAGCTGGTCGACCTCGGTGAGCGCCTCCTGGTAGGACCGGTCGCGCACCAGACAGCTCGCGGCCAGGTCACCGAGCGCGCGGATCGGCCCGTGCGACGCGGCCTCCAGGGAACCGGCCCGGAAGCTGTACAGGCTGAGCGTGACCGTGAGCCCACCGCTGCGGAACGGAAGGGTGACGCTGGAGCGCACCCCGGAATCCAGGGCGAGCGCACGGTAGTCGGGCCAGCGCCGGTCGTTCAGCAGGTCACTGGCGTCGACCGGGTCACCGCCCTCCTCGGCCGCCGGTATCGGCCCGTCGCCGAAGCGGTCCTGCACGGAGACGAGCGCGGCGAGATCGGGGTGGGTCACCGCCGTCGGCCGCTCGTCGGTGCCGTCACTCGCCGTAGCGACGGCTCCGCAGCACTCGGCGGTGGACCGGAGCGCCCCTTCGGCGAGCTCCGAGAGCCGCCGGGCGGGGAGCCCCGCTTCTGATGTCCCCGTGGCGCGCTGCCCCAGCGCCACCGGATGGCTTCCGACCTGGGCCGCGTCGTCGTCCTGATCGGCCGGCACGTACTGTCGCATCGGTTCAAGCCTCCTTGTCGCTCGGCTTCCCGTACCGCGCTCCCGAAAACGCGGGAGCGGGATACGTTCTGGGCATGGCGCAGATGGAGGAATTCGATGAAGAACTTGCGGACTTCGTGCGCCGGGTGGCGGAGCTGAAGACCGCGCGCTCGCTGTCGACGGCGGAACTGCCCGCCGTCCTCGACGCGGCACTCTTCGAACTCGACCATGTAGCAGGAAAGTTGTGGCCGCAACCCCAGCAGGGCGATGCGACGGGCACAGGCACGGGCCCGAGCCGCAACGCGGTGGCCGATCGGCACGAGCAACAGCTGCTGCGCGCCGTCTTCCAGCGCCTTCCGCTGCCGGTGGCGCTCGTGGACCGCGAGGCGGTGGTCCGCCGCCTCAACTTCGCGGCGACGAGCTTCACGGGCGTACGCGCCGGATACGCGACGGGCCGCCCGCTGACCGGGTTCCTGGCGCACGCCGACCGGGCCGCGTTCCGTTCGCAGGTCGCGGCGGTGGCCCGCGGCGAGGGGGACCGCGGCCTGATCGTGCATCTGCAGCAGAACCCGCACGCCCCCGTCCGTACGGTCCTCACGGGCCTGCGTCCGGGCACCGAGCGGCGCACCACGGTCCTCGCGATCCTGCAGCCCGCGGACGACGCCACCGTCAGGCCCGCGTCGGCCCGGCCCGCCGCGCCCGTCCCCGACCTCGCGGAGACGACCCGGCACGCCGCGCTCACCGACCTGCTCGACGCGATGGCGCGGGAGCTGCTCGGCGGCCCCGTGGGCGACCCGGCGGAACTTCTGCGGCGCGCCGCCCACGTGCTGCACGGCCGGTTCGCGGACTGGGTGGTGGCCGACAAGGGGGCCACGCGGCTGGAGCGTACGGAGGTGCTCGGCGCGGACGACGAGGCCGTGCGCGACATCGCCGCGCAGGACCCCGCCGCGAGCCCGCTCGTCGTCGAGGCGGCGCGCGGCGGGGCACCGACGCTGCTCGTGCGCCCGGAGGATCTGCGGGCCCTGGGCGACGACGCTTCGGGGGCGCCGGTGCTCGTCCGCGCCGATGTCACCTCGCTTCTGTGCGTGCCGTTGATCCCCGCGCCCGGCGAACCGGTCCAGGGTGTGCTCACCCTGTTCCGGTCCGCGGGCCGCCTCGCCTTCTCGATGGCGGAGGCGAAGACGCTCGACATGATGGCCCGTCACATCGCGTTGGCGATGCGGAAATAGGGCCACACGCCGCGGCACGGGGGCTACGCGGCGTCCGCCAGGATCTGGTCCCGCAGGCGGTCGCAGCAGCGGCTGATCAGCCGGGACACGTGCATCTGCGAGATGCCGAGTTGCTCGGCGATCCGGCTCTGCGTCATGTCGCCGAAGAACCGCATGTAGAGGATCTCCCGCTCGCGCTCGGGCAGCTCC
Source organism: Streptomyces sp. NPDC002790 (assembly GCF_040295505.1). NCBI lineage: Bacteria > Bacillati > Actinomycetota > Actinomycetes > Kitasatosporales > Streptomycetaceae > Streptomyces > Streptomyces sp. NPDC002790. The sequence goes on from NZ_JBEOVM010000090.1 coordinate 2,259, forward strand.
GCTATCCGCGGCTTGACGGCCTCGCGGTCGACGACGACGTCGAGCGCGGGGTCGGCGTCGCCGAGCGCGTCGGACAGCGAGTAGCCGTCCTCGCTGCCGGGCAGCTCCGCGTCGAGGGACAGCGCGGTGAAGCTCTCCAGCGCTTCCAGGCCGGAACGGGCCTCGTCCTCGGTCATGTTGGCGTGCGCGGCGATCTCCGCGAGGGTCGGGGCGCGCCCCGAGATGGTCGCGGAGAGCTCGTGCTGCGCGAACCGGACCCTGTTACGCAGATCCTGGACGCGGCGCGGCACGTGCAGGGTCCACATGTGGTCGCGGAAGTGCCGCTTGATCTCGCCGGTCACGGTGGGCACGGCGTAGCTCTCGAAGGCGTTGCCGAGCTCCGGGTTGTATCGGTCCACGGCCTTGACCAGGCCGAGAGCGGCCACCTGCCGCAGATCCTCGTAGGACTCGCCGCGGTTGCGGAACCGTCCGGCGAGCCGGTCGGCCATCGGCAGCCATGCCTCCACGACGTCATGGCGCAGTTCGGCGCGCTCGGGCCCGTCGGGCATGTCGGACAGCTGGGCGAAAGCCTCGGCGGTGTCGGGGGCGTCGTCGTGCGGGTGGCGTCCACCGGGCTTCACCGGGTTCCGGGGTGAGCTGGTACACGTACGCATCTGGATCGAACTCCCTGGGAGGTGCCTTGGGTTCGGTGGTCACCGTGGGAGTTGCGCCCGCAAGACGAATCGGACACACCCGGGGCGATCCTGCGGATCCAGAGGATACGACGCGGTCGTATCCCTCCCACGGACGTGCCTCCTGTCCGAAGCACTTTCTTTCGCCTGCCCCTGAGGCATCGCCGCAAACACTGCGGCATCTCCAGCGTGCGCTCAACGGGCCGGGCCCGCACGTTCACGCTGCTCGGCCCGGCTCGGGCAAACCACCAGGTGTCACCGCGAAGCGGTCGGGTACGCGTCGAGGACCTGGCCGAGACCCGGACAAAGGACGGGTGTTGGCTCCGGGCCGGTCGGGTACAGGGGCCGGAATCACAGTGCACCCGAGACGCGGAAAGGCCGGATTGCGATGGCCGATGTGGTGAGGGAAGTCATGACACCCGGCGTGGTCGCGGTACGCCCCGACGCCTCGCTGGTCGAGGCCGCCCAGCTGATGCGGGCGCAGGACATCGGGGATGTACTGGTGGCGGACGAGACACAGGTCGTGGGTGTGCTCACGGACCGTGACATCGCGCTGCGGGCCGTGGCCGACGGGGCCGATCCGCTCACGGTGAGCGCCGAGGCGGTGTGCACTCCGCATCCGGTGGCGATCGGACCGGACGACGACGTGTCCGCCGCGGTCGCGCTGATGCGCGAGTACGCCGTGCGCCGCCTTCCGGTGGTGCAGGACGGGCGCGCGGTCGGGATGGTCAGCCTGGGCGATCTGGCGCTGACGCAGGACCCTGCCTCCGCGCTCGCCGACATCAGCGGCGCCGATCCGGACGGCTGGGCGAGCGGCACGCGGACCTGACCCCGGACCGATCGACTGATCGACCCGAGAGATCACTGAACAGCACTATGCGGCAAGGGAGTTGACCGACGATGCGTATCGCGTTCCTGGTGGCGCCGGAGGGGACCGAGCAGATTGAGCTGACCGATCCCTGGCAGGCGGTGCGGGACGCGGGCGGCGAACCCGTGCTCGTATCGACCAAGCAGGGAGAGATCCAGGCCTTTGACCACCTCGACAGGGCGGACAAGTTCCCGGTCGACAAGACCGTGGCGTCCCTCGGGTCGTCGGCGGACGGCTTCGACGCGCTGGTGCTGCCGGGTGGCGTGGCCAACCCGGACCAGTTGCGCACGGATCGCGACGCGGTCGCGTTCGTACGGGACTTCTTCGACCGGGGCCTGCCGGTCGCGGCGATCTGCCACGCGCCGTGGACGCTGGTCGAGGCGGACGTGGTCCGCGACCGCACGCTGACCTCGTACCCGAGCCTGGCCACCGACATCCGCAACGCGGGCGGCACCTGGGTCGACGAGCAGGTGAAGGTCTGCACGGCCGGGCCGAACGTGCTGGTGACCAGCCGCCGCCCGGACGACCTCAAGGCCTTCGACGCGGCGCTGCTGAAGCAGGTCAGCGGCACCTGAGGCGGCGTTCCGCCCCCACGTACCCACGACTTTCGGAGGCAGCCATGGACCTCGCGTTCCTCCATCCCCTGTGCAATCGTCCCGGCCCCTGGGCCTCCGTGTACGTCGACACGTCACGGCACAACGAATCCACCCCGGACGAGCGGTCGTTGGAAGCGCAGGGCGTACAGCGTGCGCTTGCAGCGGCCGGGGCGGACGAGGCGACGTGTCACGCGATGCGGTCCGCGGTCGAGGATCTGCGGCACTCGCGCGAACCCGTCGGCCGGGCCTTCTTCGGACGCGACGGCGAGGTCGTCCTCGACCCGCCGCTGAGCACGCCGCCGGGGCAGACGTCGGCGCGCTGGGCGGCGCTGCCGCACACGACGCCGCTGCTCGACCTCGCGGGCGAGGACCCGCTGTGCCTGGTCGCGTACGTCGACCGGGCCGGCGCCGACTTCGAACTGCGCTCCGCGCGCGGGGAGTCGACGGAGCGGCACTCCCAGTTGCGCGTGGAGAACACCTTGGAGCACAACGCCGGTGAGATCGCGGGGGCGTTGGAGCGCTGCCAGGCCAAGACACGGGCCGACCTCGTGGTGCTGGTCGGCGACGACCGGGAGTGCGTCGCCGTACGGGAGCGGCTCCCCGCCGGCCTGCACGGCTCGGTCGTCCGCGCCCGGCACGGGGCCGGGAGCCGGCTCCTCGACGGCGAGCTGGAGCAGGCCAGGGCGGAACACGTGGCGCGGCGCGCCGCGCACGACCTGGCGCTGTTCGCCGAGGCGCGTGGTCAGGGGGAGGCTGCGGCGGAGGGTGTGCCGGCGTTGGTGGACGCGGCGCGTGAGCACCGGATCGCGGAGCTGCTGATCCGCTCGGACGGGTCCGACGCGCATCGTGAGGTGTGGGTGGGCGACGGCCCGGACCAACTCGGCGTGCGCCGGGCGGATGCGGAGGCACTTGGCGCGGGTGAGGTGGTGTCGGCGAGGGCGGATGATGCGCTGATGCGGTGTGCTGCCGCGAGTGGGGCGGGTGGGCTGTCGGTGTCCCCCGCCGACCCCTCGGCGGGACCGGCGGGAGGCCTCGGAGCCCTCTTGCGCTGGTCCGAATAACCTTCCGCCCACCCGGCGTCACGCTCCCGGGGCTCAAACGCCGGACCCCGCGCCTCAAACGCCGGAGGGGCTGAATTTGTGGCTCTGCCCCATACCCCGCTGCTCAATCGCCGCAGGGGCTTGATTCGACTCAAGTCACGCCGACAGTTGGGCACTTCAGGCCCCGTCGACGGTGGGCATATCAAGCCCCGCCCGGCGATTGAGGCGATCTTTCAAGCCTCTACGGCGATTGAGCAGCGGGGTCCGGGGCGGAGCCCCGAGGCCGTTACGACGGGGGCCGCAACAGCTACCGGGACCGGTCCACCCGCCGCTCGTCCCACACCGGCTCAGGTGTCTCGCGGACGTGGCCGTCCGAGCCGAAGACCAGGTACCGGTCGAAGGAGCGGGCGAACCAGCGGTCGTGGGTGACCGCGAGGACCGTGCCGTCGAAGGATTCGAGGCCCTCCTGGAGGGCCTCGGCCGACTCCAGGTCGAGGTTGTCCGTGGGCTCGTCGAGGAGCAGCGCGGTCGCGCCCTCCAGTTCGAGCAGCAGGATCTGGAAACGGGCCTGCTGCCCACCCGACAGCCGCTCGAACTTCTGCTCGGCCTGCGCCGTCAACTCGTACCGGCGGAGCAGCGACATCGCCGCCCCCTTGTCCTTCGCGTGGTCGCGCCACAGGATGTCGAGCAGCGGCCGGCCCTGGAGCTCGGGGTGGGCGTGGGTCTGGGCGAAGTGGCCTGGCACGACGCGCGCGCCGAGCTTCCACAAACCCGTGTGCCCCACGGAGTCGTCTCCCGCGAGCAGCCGCAGGAAGTGCGACTTCCCCGAGCCGTTCGAACCGAGGACCGCGACCCGCTCGCCGTAGAAGACCTCCAGCGAGAAGGGCTGCATGAGGCCGGTGAGTTCGAGGTTCTCGCAGGTGACCGCCCGGATGCCGGTGCGGCCGCCCTTCAGGCGCATGGTGATGTCCTGCTCGCGCGGCGGCTCCGGCGGCGGCCCCGCCTCCTCGAACTTGCGCAGGCGCGTCTGCGCCGCCGCGTACCGGGAGGCCATTTCGTGGCTGACGGAGGCCGCCTGCCGCAGGTTGACCACGAGCTTCTTCAGCTGCGCGTGCTTCTCGTCCCAGCGCCGCCGCAGCTCCTCGAAGCGCGCGAAACGCTCCTGGCGCGCCTCGTGGTACGTCGAGAAACCCCCGCCGTGCACCCACGCGTCGGCCCCGCCGGGGCTCGGCTCGACGCTGACGATCTTCTCCGCGGAGCGGGCGAGCAGCTCCCGGTCGTGAGAGACGAACAGGACCGTCTTGCGGGTCTCGCGGAGCTTCTCCTCCAGCCAGCGCTTGCCGGGGACGTCCAGGTAGTTGTCCGGCTCGTCGAGGAGCAGGACCTCGTCCGTGCCGCGGAGGAGGGCTTCCAGGACGAGGCGCTTCTGCTCGCCGCCGGAGAGCGTGCTCACCTCGCGGAACTGGGCCTTGTCGTACGGCACGCCCAGCGCGGCCATCGTGCACATGTCCCAGAGGGTCTCCGCCTCGTAGCCCTGCGCCTCGGCCCAGTCGGAGAGGGCCTGCGCGTACGACATCTGCGCGGCCTCGTCGTCGACGGTCATGATCAGGTGCTCGGCCTCGTCGACCGCCTTCGCCGCCTCCCGGATGCGCGGCGATGACACCGATACGAGGAGGTCGCGGACGGTCGTCTCGTCGCGGACCGCGCCCACGAACTGGCGCATCACGCCGAGCCCGCCGCCGACCGTGACGGAGCCGCCGTGCGGCCGCAGCTCGCCGGAGATCAGTCGCAGCAGCGTCGTCTTGCCCGCTCCGTTCGGCCCGACGAGCGCGACGACCGCGCCCTCGCCGACCCGGAACGAGACATCGCCCAGCAGCGCCCTCCCGTCGGGGAGGTAGTACTCAAGATGTGCCGCTTCCAGATGTCCCATGATCCCGCATTCTGGACGCCCGTGCGGGTGACGGGCAAACGCATTGTCCGGACAGGGTCGGGTGCGGGCCACCTGCCGGGGTAGGCGTGACCCATGCCAAAGCTGAAGCCGTTCTCTTCGGGTCCGACCTTTGAAACGTCACCGCCGGTGCCGCCGACGTTGCGCGACCGGCTCGCCGCCCTCGATCTGCGCGTCTTCGAGTTCGCCGCGGGAGCGCGCTGGCCGGGCGCCGAGCGGATCCTGCCGCGCCTGAGCCGGTCCGCGAACCACGGTGTGCTGTGGTTCGCGGTGGGCGGGGCCCTCGCCGTGTCCGGGTCGCCGCGCGCCCGCCGGGCCGCCGTCCGCGGCGTGGCATCCCTCGCGCTCGCCTCGGCCACCATCAACACCCTCGGGAAGCGCTCGGTGCGCCGGGCGCGGCCCGCGCTCGACCCGGTGCCGCTGGTGCGCCGCCTGAAGCGGCAGCCGTTCACGACCTCGTTCCCGTCCGGGCACTCGGCCTCGGCCGCGGCCTTCGCGACGGGCGTGGCCCTGGAGTCCCGTGGCCTCGGCGCGCTCGTCGCCCCCGTGGCGTTCTCGGTCGCGGCGTCCCGCATCTACACGGGCGCCCACTTCCCCGCCGATGTCCTCGCGGGCGCGGCCCTCGGCGCGGGCGCCGCCTTCGCGGTACGTGGCCTGGTGCCGACCCGCGACCAGCTACCGGCGCCGGGCCGGCCCCTGGTGGACGATGTGCCGGCGCTGCCGGGCGGCGAGGGCCTGGTGATGATCGTGAACAGTGGGGCGGGCACCCCGGAGCGGGTACGGGCCCTGCGGGACTCGCTGCCGCACGCCGAGTACATCGAGTGCACCGGCGAGGAACTGGAGCAGCAGCTGGACAAGGCGGCGTCGCGCGCCCGCGCGCTCGGCATCTCGGGTGGCGACGGCTCCGTGAACACGGCCGCGCGGGTGGCGCTCCGGCACGACCTGCCGCTCGCGGTGCTGCCCGGCGGCACCCTCAACCACTTCGCGTACGACCTCGGCATCGAGGACACCGGTGATCTGGTGAGTGCCGTCGAGGGCGGTCACGCGGTCGCCGTGGACGTGGGCCGATTCAGGTCCGACCAGGGTTCCGGAATCTTCCTCAACACCTTCAGCCTGGGCGCCTATCCGGAGCTGGTGCGGGAGCGGGAGAAGTGGTCGGGGCGGCTCGGCGGGCGCCTCGCGGACGTCGTGGCGGCGCTGTACGTGCTGCGCCGCGACCATCCGCTGAGCGTTGAACTGCAGGGCAGGCAGCGGCCGTTGTGGCTGCTGTTCGCCGGTAACTGCACGTACCGGCGAATGGGCTTGACGGCGGGCCGGCGCGCGAACCTGGCCGATGGCCTGCTCGACGTGCGCACGGTGGACGGCGGCCGGCTGCCCGGCCTGCGGCTGCTCGCGGCGGCGCTCTCGGGCCCGCTGTCCCGCTCGCCGTTCCACGCGGCGACCCGCCTGACCCGGCTGCGGGTGGACGGCGTGGCGCCCGGCACCCCGCTCGCCTACGACGGTGAAGTCACCGAGTGCGGCGGGGAGTTGTGGGTGGACAAGAAGCACGAGGGGCTGCGTGTGTACCGGCCGCACTCGCTGCTCTGACCCGACCCCGAAGTCCATTATTCAAGACGGGTATCTCACAATACGGCTGGCGAGCGTACCGTGATCGGACCGTCGGGGGCAGGGGCTCCCGACGGTCCGCCGTACGCGAAGGGATCGAGCCATGCCGCAGGAGACCGCCGTATACACCCACGGACACCACGAGTCCGTGCTCCGCTCGCACACCTGGCGCACCGCCGCCAACTCGGCGGCCTACCTGCTCGACTCGCTCAAGCCACACATGAAGATCCTGGACATCGGGTGCGGCCCCGGCACCATCACCGCGGACCTGGCCGAGCTGGCCCCCGACGGGCATGTCACCGGCGCCGACCACGCCGAGGGCATCCTGGACCAGGCGCGCGCCACGGCCGCCGAACGGGGCCTGAAAAACGTCGACTTCACCACGGCCGACGTGCACGCGCTCGACTGGCCGGACGACACGTTCTGCGTCGTGCACGCGCACCAGGTGCTGCAGCACGTGGGCGATCCGGTGCAGGCGCTGCGCGAGATGCGGCGGGTGACGAAGCCGGGCGGGATCATCGCCGTACGGGAGTCCGACTACGCGGCGTTCTCCTGGTTCCCGCGGCTGCCCGCCATGGACGACTGGCTGGACCTCTACGAGCGGGTCACCCGCGACAACGGCGGCGAGCCGGACGCCGGACGCTTCCTGAAGTCATGGGCCCTGAAGGCCGGTTTCGCGCCGGAGGACCTCACGTGCTCCGCCGGCACCTGGTGCTACTCGACGCCCGAGGAGATCGCCTGGTGGAGCGGGCTGTGGGCGGACCGCACGCTGGCCTCCGCCTACGCCGAGCGTGCGACGGGCGGCGGGCACGCGACGCCCGAGCAGCTCGACGCCGTGTCACAGGCGTGGCGCGAGTGGGGCACGCACGAGGACGCGTGGTTCGGCGTGCTGCACGGGGAGATCCTCTGCCGCAAACCCCGCTGACCGCGCGGCGGTTCAGCCGCGGGGCAGCAGCGGGCCCAGCGGTCCGAGGTCGATGTTCAGGTCCTCGGGCCGCAGCCCGTAGCGCTCACGGAGCTGCTCCATGCGGTCCTCCAGGAGCATCAGGGTCAGCCCGACCCGCTCCTCTTGATCCTCCGTCAGATCGCCGAGGTCGAAGCGGCGGACCGCCTGCCGCTCCATGAGCTGTCGCAGCAGCTCGACGAGGGTGAGGACGAGCTTCATCAGGTCGCGCTCGACCGTGTCCTGGTCCAGTTCGATGCGGCGTCCTTCACTCACCGTTCGTCACCTCCGGCCAGGGCGAGGGCACTTGCTCGTTCACCGAGCTGATCAGGGCGTTGAGATCGATGCGTACCAGGTCGACATCGGCGATGCGCAGGGTGACGTCCCCGGCGAGGACGACGCCGCCCGCGAGCAGCCGGTCGAGGAGGTCGACCAGGGCGATCTCACGCCGTTCGACGACCGTCACGCGTCCGCCTCCTCGTCTTCCGCCGTGAACGAGTAGCCCGCCCACGGTCCGGTCAGTTCGACCCGCAGATCCGGCTCCCGGCCCTTCGTCGCGTCCACCCGCTCCACGAACTCCTCCGCGCCCGAACGCTCCACGAGATACGCCGCGTTGAGCACGTTCATGCCGCTGACGCGGGAGAGTTCCGGGTTCTGCGGCGGGTGCACGCGGGTGTGTACGGCGTGCCGAGACAGGTCGTCGTGCAGCTCCTGCGCGAAACCTTCGGCGCGCCGCCAGGTGTCGTCGCGCGCCGTGCGCTCGGCGCGGCGTCGGCGCAGGTAGTCGCGTCCGGAAGCGGCCGGCGCGGGTGCTGCCGGAGCGGCGGTCTCAGGCTCCTCGACGTACACCTTCACGCCCCACTCGACGCGCCCCGCGAGGCGGTCCAGGCCCGCGCGAAAGCGCCGCTCCTCCTGCTCCATCATCAGCCGTACGGCGCTGTCGTCACGGAAGACCGTGGCGAGGCGCAGCGGGAGCGGGCTGGTGACCGTGGTGAGCGCGGCGATCACGTTCTGGTGGGCGCGGGCCGTCTCGGTGAGCCAGTCCAGGTCCTCCAGGTGGGACCGGAGCGGGGCCTCGGCGAAGTCCCGCTCCGGCACGGGGCCGACGACCGCGACGAGGCCCTGGTGCTCGAGCTGCCGGGGCGGGGCGCCCGCCACGCCGGTGAGTTCGGCCTGGAGCGGGGCGCCGAGCGGGTGGCACACGGCGTACACGTAGCGCAGCTCTTGCGGTTCGCGCGGTTCGTCCGTGCTCACGCCGACCCCCTCTTCCTCTCGGCCGGTTCACCTTCGGTGAGTTCGTCGAGTTCGGCGATGCGCTGCTTCAACTCGGCGTTCTCCTTCGCGAGTTCCTTGCGGCGGGCGCCCGAGGAGAGGGCCGGGTCGTCCTCCCACCAGTCGATGCCCATCTCCTTGGCCTTGTCGACCGAGGCGACGATCAGGCGCAGTTTGATGGTGAGGAGTTCGATGTCGAGCAGGTTGATCCGGATGTCGCCCGCGATGACGATGCCCTTGTCGAGGACGCGCTCCAGGATGTCGGCGAGGTTGGCCCCGCCGCCATTCTGGTAGGGATCGGGGAGGCGGCTCGCCGTTGTCATCGGCGGGCCCCGCTCCCGGCGTGTTCACGCTCCCGCTCGGTCTCGTCGTCCTCGTACTCGTCCGCCTCCTCGTCGGCGGGCTCGGAGTCGGCCTCGTCCTCGTACTCCTCGTATTCGGCCTCGGGCTCCTCTTCGTCCGTCTCCTCGTCGGTCTCGTCGGCCTCGTCTTCGTAGTCCTCGGACTCGTCGGGCTCCTCGGAGTCTTCGGACTCCCGCTCCTGCTCTTCCTCTTCGGCGATCGCGTCCTCGTGCGAGAGCACGACCTCACCGTCCTGGATCTCGCCACGCCAGCCGTCGCTCGCCTCGCCCTTGAACGTCACGAAGCGCGTGAAGTGCTTGAGGTCCAGACGTGCCCTGCGGCCCTGGGCGCGCCAGATGTTGCCGGTCTTCTCGAACAGGCCCTTGGGGTAGTACTCGATGATCATCAGCACCCGGGTGAGCCGGTCGGCCAGCTTGTGGAAGGTGATGACGCCCTTCGTGGTGCCCTTGGCGCCCTCCGACGTCCACTGGATCCGCTCGTCCGGCACCTGTTCGGTGGTGCGCGCCTTCCAGCTCCGGTTGGACCAGAAGACCTTGAGCTGCCAGTCGGACGTGGTGTCGTCGGCGCGGTTGGCGTTCTTGACACCCTTCGCGAAAGTGCTGAACTCCTGGTACTGAGTCCACTGGTCGTACGCGGTGCGCAGATCGACGCCGACGTCGACGAACTCCATGATGACGGTGGGCTTCTTGCCCGCGCCGCCCTTGCTCTTGCCCTTGCCGCCGAGGCCCTTGAACGCGCCGACGACGTTGTCCTTGAGCCGTCCGGCGCCCAGTTCCACGGCGCTGCGCAACGGGCCCTTGCCCTCCGCGAGTTTGCGGCCGCCGTCGAGCGCGAGCTTGGCGAAACCGGGGCTGCTGCCGTCGGCGATGCCGTTCAGTTTGACGGTCGTCTCGCCGAGCTTGCGGCCCGCGCCCATCAGCAGCCGCTGGGTCTGCGCCGCGAGGTAGTCCTGCAGTTCGGACTTGAGGTGGTCGGCCGCCTCGCTCTGGGCGAGACCGCTCAGCGGGTTCTTGTTGTCGGAGTCAGCCACGGTCACGTCCTCCCTTCTCGCCACGGGAGCCGGCGCTCACTGTCCGCTTGGCGGCGGTCTTCTTCGCCGGCGGCTTCTGCGCCGCGCTCTTCTTCGCGGGGGCACGCTTGGCGGCGGTCTTCTTCGCGGGGGCACGCTTGGCGGGGGCCGGCTTCCGCGCCGTCCTCGTCTGCGTATCGTCCGTAGACGAGTCGGAGGCCTCGTCCTGCTCGTCCTCGTACGCGGCGTCCTCGTAGGACTCGTCGTCGTACGCGGCCTCGCCGTCATGCTCGTCCTCGCCGGAGCGGCGGCGTCCCGGAATGTTCCCGGTCACCCGCTCCCCCGCGTCGCGCACGTCGTCCACGTCCGGGGCGACGCCCGCGATCTGGTCGCGCACACCCTGCGTACGGTCGTGCAGCCGGCCGGCAATGCCTTCGACCTGCCGCTCCACCAGCGCACCCGACGCCGCCTTGCCGACGCCGCGCAGGTCCTCACGGAGCTGGTCGCCGATCTCCTTGAACTGCGGGTTGTTCGCCAGTTGCTGGTTCGCCAGGTCGAGCAGGGCGCGCGGGCTCAGCTTGAGCCGCTTGCCCGCGACCATCGTGCCGACGGCGAACGCGAGTTTCATCTTCTTCGTACGCCCGAGGAAATAGCCGGCCCCTACCGCGAGGCCGAGCGCTGCTCGATTCATCGTCCCTCCATACGGTCGAGGAGCTGGTCCTCGAGCCGGTCGAATGTCGCTTGATCGATCTCGCCCGACACCAACTGCTCTTCCAGCCGGGCGAGTTCGGCACGGATGGCCGCCGGGTCGTAGTACTGCCGCTCGGCCTCCGTGAGTACCTGCCGCATCGCCCACATGGATCCGCGCACCGGCGCGAGCGGCAGCAGGAGCACTTCGCTGATGAGGCCCATGGGCTCACTCCGTCCCGGCGGGCGCTGCGGGCCCCGGCTCCACGAAGCTGTACGGCGGGAGCGGGCCGTTGACGGTGAGCTCGATGTGCGAGTGGCTGCCGCGGACCTGCTCGACGGCCGCGAGGAAGTGCTCGGACGCCTTCTGCTCGACGAGGAAGGAGATGTTCGCCAGCCAGCCGGTGCTCTCGGGCCCGGTCGACATCGCGGAAGCGGAGGGTTCGAGCAGCTGCTGCAGCTCGACGGCGTCCGCCGCCTCGCGGGCCTGCACGGCCGCCACGACGAGTTCACCGAGCTTCAGCCGTTCCTCGTAACCGCCGCCGCCCGCCTGCCGGTTGGCGTCGGCCAGGGTGCGGACCTCGGGGCTCTCGGCCATCACCCGGTGCAGTACGGCCTCTTCGTCGTGCTGCGCCTTGACGTTGTACTCGACCTTGCCCTCCAGGGCGCTCAGGCGCTCCTGGTAGTGGTCGGCACGCTCGGCGAGCACGTCGGCGACCGCCTGGTCGTCGGGGGCGAGGCTCCCGAAGCGCATCGGCAGCACCGGTCCGCCGCCGCCCGCCTCGGCGAGCACGCTCTGGTGGGCGAGCAGGTCGCGGCGCTTGGGCCGCAGGTCGTCGGGGGCCTCGCTGACGACCGCGGCGAGCGACCCCTCCTTGACGACGCGGACCGTGCGGGCCGGGTCGCCGATGCCGCCCATACCGTCGGGCAGCGACGGGTGGCCGGCGCTCGCGATGCCGTAGATGTAGGTGCTGGTCACTCCTGCTCCTCCTTACGGCGGCTCGGGGCGCGGCGGGCGCGCCTCGGCTCGGCCTGCCCCTCGTCGCGGGCCTGGCTGAACGCGTCGGATATGGTCTCGGCCGCGCCGGACAGGGCGCCCTTGGTCTTGCCGCGCGCGCCGGACTCCATGCTGTCGCCGACCATGTCGGTCAGCCCGGACGGCTTCTTGGACCCGGTCTCCAGGTCGAGGCGATTGCAGGCCTCGGCGAACCGGAGGTAGGTGTCGACACTGGCGATCACGACCCTGACGTCGATCTTCAGGATCTCGATGCCGACCAGCGAGACACGGACGAACGCGTCAATGACGATGCCGCGGTCCAGTACGAGTTCGAGTACGTCGTACAGACCACTTGTACCGCCACTGCCGCCTGACTGTTGTGCGGGGACGACGGTCATAAAGACCGGCCCTCCTTACTTCGCTGACTCGTCTGTGTGGTGCGCGGTACGAGGCGGAGCGGCGGGCTACTTGCGCTCCGTGCGTCCGCGCTCGTAACGGCGGACGCGCCGGTAGCCGGTGAGCATGCCCTTGGCGTCCAGGCTCACCTGGTAGCTCGCCAACAGGCTCATCGTGTCGGGGACACGGGAGACTTCGAGGACTTCGACCTCCAGCTCCCAGCCTTCCTCTGTGCGTTCGAAGGACGACACGGACTCGGCCGCCATTCCGGTGAGCTCCGCCAGCTGGGTGCGAGCTTCGCGCAGCACCTCCATCGGGCCCGGTGTGCCTTCCGCCTCGGTGGACTTGTCGTCGCCGCGCTTGCGCTCCGACGACGCTTGCGTCTTATGTGTGTCTGTCATGGCAGCCTCGGTCACCGAGTCTCCACAGAAGCCGACGACAAACCTCAACTGCCTTGCCGTGCCTGGAGTTTGCGCCAGGCGGGGCCGAGCGAGCGGCCCCTGCCGAGGAGGCCGTCCCACGGGTCCGTACGGGCCTGCTCGACGGCGTTCGCGATGGTCCAGTGCTGGGCGTCGACCGTGGGGGCGCCGAGCTGTTGCCAGGTCAGGGGCGTCGCCACGGGGGCGCCCGGCTTGGCGCGCACCGAGTACGGGGCGACGGCCGTCTGGGCGTAGGCGTTGCGCAGCACGTCCAGGAAGAGGCGGTCGCCGCGGTCCTTCTTGCGCGGGGCCGTGGTGAGCGTGTCGGGGTGTTCGCCGACGAGCGTTTCGGCGACCTGCCGCGCGAAGTCCCGCACCTCGTCGAAGTCCTGGCTCCTGTCGAGGGGTACGACGACGTGGACGCCGCGGGATCCTGTGGTCATCGGGGCGTTGGGCAGGCCCAGGTCGTCCAGTATCCCGTGCGTCAGGCGGGCCGCGTCGCGCACGGTCTCGAAGTCGTCCGCGGACGGGTCGAGGTCGAAGACGAGCCGGTCGGGGCGGTCGATGTCGTCGGCGCGGGACAGCCAGCGGTGCAGGGTGAGGGCGGCCTGATCGACCAGGAAGATCAGGGTGTCGGTGTCGTCGCACACGGTGTGGGTGACCGTGCCACCCTCCTTCGGCACCTCTGCGCGGTGGATCCAGTCCGGGTAGTGGTCCGGGGTGTCCTTCTGCATGAACCGGGGGCCGTCGAGGCCGTCGGGGTGGCGTTCGAGCATCAGGGGGCGGTGGCGCAGGTGCGGGAGCATGTGCGGGGCGATGGCCCGGTGGTAGTCGGCGAGGTCGGCCTTGGTGATCCCGTCCGGCAGCAGCACCTTGCGCGGGCGCTGGACTTCTACGGTGCGGTGGTCCGCCATCGGGGCCTCTTCCCTATTACGCGGCAACGGCGTTACGGCCACGGGGCTCCGCCCCGGCCCCCGCGCCTCAATCGCCGGCGGGGCTTGATAGGTCTTGGGGAGACTCCGTTGCTTCAGATGTCGGCGTGGCTTGGGCCAAATCAAGCCCCGCTCTTGTGACGAGAGCCAGCGGGGTCCGGGGCGGAGCCCCGTGGCCGTGACCACGGCGTCATGACGTCACCGCGCGCTCCACCAGTAGGCCGACCGCCGCGACGATCCCCGCCGCGTCGATGCCGGCCGCGGCCAACTGCTCGGACGGCGTCGCGGAACCCGGAACCGTACGCACACCCAACCGCGCGAACCGCGGAGCCGGCTCCGCGTCGGAGAAGGCCTCGGCCACCGCGTCCCCGATGCCACCCTGCTCCCGGTGGTCCTCCACCGTGAGCAGGCACCCGGTGTCCCGCGCCGCCTCCCGCAGGGTCCCCCGGTCGACCGGCTTCACCGAGTACAGGTCGATCACCCGGACCGGGATACCCGCCGCCGCCAGCTCGTCCGCCGCCTTGAGCGCTTCATGCACCGTGACACCCGCCGCGACGACCGTCACCCGGTCACCGCCCCCGGAGCGGAGCACCTTGCTGCCGCCCACCGGGAAGTCCTCGTGCGGCGGATAGATCACCGGCGCGTCACCGCGCGAGGTGCGCAGGTAGCGGATGCCGGTCAAGTCGGCCATATTGGCGACGAGTTGGGCGGTCTGGTTGGCGTCGCACGGGTAGAGGACGGTGGTGTCGGGGATGGCGCGGAACATCGCCAGGTCCTCCAGGCCCATCTGGGACGGCCCGTCCTGCCCGATCGCGACACCCGCGTGCGAGCCGATGAGGTTGATGTCCGCGCCGCTGATGGACGCCATCCGGATGAAGTCGTGGGCGCGGGTCAGGAACGCCGCGAAGGTCCCCGCGTACGGCAGCCAGCCACGCGCGCTCAACCCCACACTCGTGGCGACGAGTTGCTGCTCCGCGATGTAGCACTCGCCGTACCGCTCGGGGTGCTCCTTCGCGAACAGCTCCGTGCGCGTGGAATCGCCGACCTCGCCGTCGAGCGCGACGACGTCACCGCGCGCGGAACCGAGGGCGACGAGCGCCTGGCCGTACGCGTCACGGGTGGCGACCTCGTCGCCGACGTCGAAGCGGGGCAGGTCGAGGCGTCCGCTGCGCACCGCGTGCAGGATGCGCGCGGCCGGCGGCGCCTGCACCGACACACGTACGCCGCGGTCGCCGCCGAGCTCCTCGACGGCCTCCGCGGCGTCCGGCAGCGGTTTGCCGTGCGCGCCCTCGCGGTCCTCCACCGCCGCGACGCCCTTGCCCTTGAGGGTGCGGGCGATGATCGCCGTGGGCCGGCCGACGGTCGACGCGGCCTCCGCGTACGCACGGTCGATCTCCGCCACGTCGTGCCCGTCTACGACGATGGTGTGCCAGTCGAAGGCCTTGAAGCGGCGGGCGTAGGCGTCGAGGTCGTGGCCGTGCCGGGTGGGTCCGCGCTGGCCGAGCCGGTTGACGTCGACGATCGCGGTGAGGTTGTCGAGCTGCTCGTACCCGGCGTACTCGGCGGCCTCCCACACGGAGCCCTCCGCCATCTCGCTGTCGCCGCACAGGACGTACACCTGGTAGCCGACCCGGTCGAGCCGCTTGCCCGACCAGGCGATGCCGGCCGCGACCGGGAGCCCCTGGCCGAGCGATCCGGTGGCCGTCTCGACCCAGGGCAGGCTCCGCGGCGTCGGGTGGCCCTCCAGCCGGCTGCCGAGCTTGCGGAAGGTGAGCAGCTCGGCGTCGTTGATTGCACCGGCCGCCTTGTACGACGCGTAGAGCAGCGGCGACGCGTGGCCCTTGGAGAGGACGAAGCGGTCGTTGCCCGGGTGGGTGGGGCGGTCGAAGTCGTAGCGGAAGTGGCGGCCGAGGAGGACGGCCATCAGGTCGGCGGCGGACATCGAGGAAGTGGGGTGCCCGGACCCCGCGGCGTCGGCCGCGCGGACCGAGTCGACCCTCAACTGCTGCCCGAGGGCACGGAGTTCGGCTTCGCTGTATGTGGTGGTCACGATGAACCTCCGTCTTGCTTGCGGTCTTCGGGTACGCGCGCCAGCTCCGGCGACGCCGTGTCGAGCGGCACGGACCCGGAGCGGACGAGGCCCAACTGGACTGCCTGGCGCGGGAGTACGGAGTCGAGCAGCCAGTCCGCGGCGACCCGCACCCGGTTCCCGGGCATCGAGGCGAGGTGGTAGCCGCGGGTGACGGCGCCCGCGAGCGGGCCGGACAGCGGGACGCCGAGCGGGTTCGCGGCGGCCTGCACACCGCCGAGGTCGACGGTGAAGCCGAGGTCCTTGTGCCGGTAGTCGCGGCGCTCCCCCTTGCCGAGGGACGCGGCGACGTTCAGACCCGCGACGCGCCCCTGCCGCCAGGCGTGCTGCGCGGTCATCGGCGTGAAGTGCCTTTCTGGGGGACGACCCCCAGACCCCCGACTACCGGGCTTCTCCAGATCGGGCACCGCGGCCGCGTCCCCGCACGCGAACACCTCGGGGTGTCCCGGCACGTTCAGATACGGGTCGACGAGCAGCCGCCCGCGTTCGAGGGGCCGTCCGAGTTCGGCGACGAGCGGGTCGGGGCGGACGCCGACACACCACACGAGCGTACGGGTGTCGACGAAGTCGCCGTCGTCCAGCAGGACGCCGTCCTTCGTGGCCTCCTTCACGGAGGTCTTGGGCCGTATCTCGACGCCGCGCCGGCGCAGCACGCTGTCGGCGGTCCGCGAGAGGTGCTGATCGAGTTCCGGCAGGACGCGCGGCGCGAGGTCGAGCAGCATCCAGCGCGGGCGGATGCCGTGGCGCAGCGGCTGCTTCTTCACGAGCGCGTCGGTCAACAGCTGCCCCTGCGCGGCGACTTCGGTGCCTGTGTAGCCGGCGCCGACCACGACGAAGGTGCAGCGGGCCCGGCACTCCTCGGGGGTGTCGGAGGCCGCGGCGAGTTCGATCTGCCGGGTGATGTGGTCGCGCAGGTACAGCGCCTCGGGCATGCCGCGGAAGCCGTGCGCGTGCTCGGCGATGCCCGGCACCGGCAGCAGCTTGTTCACGCTGCCGACGGCCAGGACGAGGCGGTCGTACTCCAGGGTGCCGCGTCCGCCCTCGGGGTCGGTGTAGGAGACGACGTGGTCGTCGAGGTCCACGCCGTCGGCCTCGCCGAGCACGAGCCGCGCGTGCGGCAGCGTGCCCGACAGGGACACGGTGACCCGTCGGGGCTCGAGCGTGCCCGCGGCGACCTGCGGCAGCAGGGGGAGGTAGAGAAAGTAGTCGGTGGGGTTGAGCAGGGTGACGTCGGCGGTGTCGCGGGCCACGCGCGTCAGCATGCGGGCGGCCCGGTATCCGGCGAAACCGGCACCGACGATGACGACTCGGGATCGGCTCACGGTCACGCTCCGGGCGTCGGCGGTGCGGTCGGCATCGGCGGCGCTGTGGGCGCCGGGGGCCGTCCCGGCCGCGCCACGCCCCGCAGCACGTACGCCGCGACGGCCAGCACCACGGCGACCACCAGGGCCGCACCCCAGTCCGGCATGCCGAGGGCGAGGACGAGGCCGAGCGCGAGCGCCACGGCCGCCCCCGCGTACAGCGCGGCGACACCGGCTCCCGCGTACAGGGCGGCCCTGCGTCGCTGCGCCCGCACACCCGCGGTGAGCTCCTCGCGCACCGTCTCGCGCACGGCGTGCGTGACCCGTCCGGCCAGCTCGTCGGCCAGCTGCTCGTTGATGTGTTCGCCCATGCGTTCCATGCGCGCCGGGTACCCGTGCCCCGCGCCGAGTAACGACGGCCGTCGCGTCCGCTTCCGCGAAACGATCACGCGCCCCCGGCCCCTCCGACTAGGCTCCTCCCCATGGAAATCCTGGGAACCACGCTGCGCATATGCGTCGAGGACCTGGAGTCCTCGGTCACGTTCTACGAAAGCCTTACCGGCGCCGATGCGCTGCGGTTCGAGCGCGGCGGGGTCTCGGTGGCCGCGGTCGGCTGCTTCCTCCTGATGAGCGGCCCCAAGGCCGAGATCGACGTGCTGCGCAAGGTCGCGGCGACGATCGCGGTCGCCGACGTCGAGGAGGCCGGCACCCTGCTCACCGCCTCCGGCGCCAAGGTCATCGCGGGCCCGGTGCCGAGTCCGGCGGGCCGCAATCTGATCGCGATGCACCCCGACGGCTCGGTCTTCGAGTACGTGGACCGTCAGGCACCCGCGGAGAACGCGGAGGCGTAACCCTCGACGTATCCTCGCCCGGGGTACGACGGGCGAAGGACGGTGCACGTGGCGGGGAGTGCGGCAGGGTCGGACGAGGGGCACCCGGAGAGGGCACCCCTGAGCGCGCAGGCGCGGGAAGCGGTGCGCCAGCGCATCGTGGACCGGCGCTATCCGATGGGCGCGCGGCTCGTGGAGCGGGAGGTCGCCGAGGAGCTGCGGATGTCCCGGGTGCCGGTGCGGGAGGCGCTGCGCGCGCTCGTCGCCGAGGGCCTCCTCGAACTGCTGCCGCGCAGTGGCGTGCGGGTGCGCCACCTGGAGCGGACCGATGTGCGGCATCTGTACGAGGTGTGGGAGCCGCTCGCCGTGCAGGCCTCGCGGCTCGCGGCACGGGCGCTCACGGCGCAGGACCCGCCCTCCCTTGCCCCGCTGCGCGCCTGCCTCGACCGGGCCGAGCGGGCGGCCGCGGCCGACGAGGGCACGCGCGAGGTGGCCGCGCACACCGAGTTCCACGAGGAGATCGTGGCGCTCTGCGGGAACCCGCTGCTCACCCGCACGATGGAGCAGCTGAGCTGGCAGCTGCAGCTGCTGTTCGGGCTGCGCGAGGAGCCGGCGCACATGCGGGCGCAGCACGCGGACATCTACCGGCACATCGCGGCGGGCGACGAGGAGCTGGCGGCGGCCGGCACGCTGCTGCACGTCAGGGACAGCCGGGCGGTCGCACTGAGGTCACTGTTCGGCGACACCACTTTGTATACCTAGGGCGAATAGCCTCTCGGCGCACTCGGACAACCCCTTACGCAAACTGGACATTAAGCGGCATCGACGCAGGCGACCTTGTCGGGCACTCTTCTCTTGGTATACAAAAAGGCGGGCCAGCCCACCCTCGTAGACCCCGCCAGGAGCTTTCATGTGCGTCGAGCCCGCCGAGCCGCCGTCCAGCCGACTGACCCGCCGCGGCGTCCTCGCCGCGTCCGCCGCGCTCGCGGGCACCGCGACCGCCCTCGGCTCCGGCGCGTCCGCGGCATCCGCCGCACCCCGCCGCCCGGCCACGGCGCCCCGCGCCGGTGACCTGGTCGTCGACGGCGGCACCCTGCTCGACCCGGCCACCGGCGAGGTGACCGAGGACGCGGTCGTCGTCATCCGCGACGGCGTCGTGCGGGCGGCCGGCGCGCGCGGCCGTGTCGACGTGCCCAAGGACGCGCCGCGCCTCGCCGCGCACGGCCGGTGGGTGCTGCCCGGACTCGTCGACGCACACATCCACCTCAACACCGCGACCGAGGCGCTCGACGCGGTCCGTAAGGGCGCCACCAGCGCGCGCAGCGGCTCCACGAACTTCTACCAGGACATCGCCGTACGGGAGTTGGCCCGCCAGGCCCCCGAACTCGCGCCCCGCCTCAAGGCCGCCGGCATCTTCGTCACGCCGGACCTCGGCGACACGGTCCTCGGCGACCCGGACCTCACCCCGCTGGCGCGCCTCAAGGACGGCGTCACGTCCGCCGAGGCGCTGCGCCGTGTCGTCGAGGTGAACCTGAAGCGCGGTGCCGACGTCATCAAGACCCGTGTCAACCCGCGTGCGGGCCTCGCCGAGCAGGATCCGCTGGAGCAGGTCTACTCGCGCGAGCAGTTGTCCGAGATCGTCGCGGCGGCGGGGCGCGGCGGCAAGGGCGTCCTCTGCCACAGCTACAGCGAGAAGGGCTGCCACGACGCGGTGCTCGCGGGCATCCACTCCCTGGAGCACGGCGCGTACGTCGGTGAGCGCACGCTGGCCGAGATGCGGCGCCGCGGCACGTTCTTCACGCCGACCCTGGGCGCCATCGCGGGCATGATCGGCTCCGACGACCCGGTCCTCGACGAGCGCGGGCGCACCTATCTGCCGCTGCTCAAGAAGGCGGCCCTCGCCGCGCACGAGATGGGTGTGCCGCTGGCCGCCGGCACGGACTCCTCCGGCGGCACCGTCGACCCGATCGGCGGCGAGGTCGAGCTGATGCGCTCCGCGGGGCTCAGCGCGCTCGACGCGATCCGTACGGCCACCACCGGCGCGGCGAAGCTGCTCGGGCTCGAGGGCGCCGTGGGGCGGCTCGCCCGTGGCAGTGCGGGTGACGTGCTGCTCGTCGACGGGGACCCGTTGGCCGACGTGTCGGTGCTCAAGAAGCCGGTGGGCGTGGTGCGTTCGGGCATCGCGGTCTGACCGATCGGGGCTCCGCCCGGGATCTCCCTGCTCAATCGCCGCAGGGGCTTGATGGTGGCCGCATGCGGAACTCGTAACGGGCGGGGAGCGGCTCCCCAGGTGCGGCCACCTGTGACCACACCTCGCCGAGGGTTTCCGCGCCCTCGCGCAGGTCCGCGACCTCGAAACCTTCGTCGAAGATGGTGCGGGCCGCGGTCAAATCACCCTCCATACAAAGGAGTTGCGCCTCTATCAGGCGGAAGCGGCCCCGTTCGCGCGTGGTCACGTGCAGGCGGTCCCACACGCCCCGGGCCACCTCCACTCGCCCCGCCGCGAGCAACACCCCGATCGCCTCCCGGCCGAGGGTCCCGCACGCGGAGCGCCATGGCTCCCCGTCGTCGCGGCGCTCGGCGCACAGGTCGTCGAAGGCCCCGGCGTAGCGGTCGGCGGCGCGCTCCGTGTGGCCGTCCGCCGCGTCGGCCACGGCGAGGCAGCGCAGGAACGGCCAGAGCGAGGGTGCCAGTTCGAGGCCCCGCTCCCAGCTGCGTACGGCCTGCGCCCGGTCGCCCGCGTGCCACTGCGCGATGCCCAGGTGGTACTCGGACTGCGGCCGGGCGGGCGCCGTCTCCAGCATGTCCCGCCAGGGCGGGGAGACCAGGGAAGGACCGGGCGGGCCCACCCGGCGCTGCTCCGGGAAGGCGCCCGATTCGAGCAGCTCGCGCCACGGCGCCTGCGCCTCACCGAGCGTCGACTCGTCGAAGGGCGTACCCGCCAACTTCCAACCCGCACGCAGCACTTCGAGCGCACCCCACCCGGAGCCGACCGCGAGCCGCTCCCCCGGCTCCGCGTCGGCGCAGGCCCGCCACGCGTCGTACGCGGCGTCGACGTCGGCGCGCGGCAGCACGTCCTCAAGGCGACGCTCCACCTCGCCGACGGCGCTCCCCCAACTCCCCTCCGCGTGCACGGCTTTGGCGTCCGCCGACAGCGGCCCGTACGCCTCCAGCCAGCTGAACTCCCCCTCCGACTCCAGGCGTACGTGCTCCAACTGCGTGCGCGCGAGCCCGGCCTGGACCTCGGAGTAGCCGCCCGTGCCGGGCTCGGTCAGCCACTCCTGCCAGCGCCGTCCGCCCGTCCCCGCGCCCCACACGAACAGCTTCCGGCCGCGCAGCACATCGGTCGACGTCTGCACCAGGCCGTGCCCGGCGTCGTCGAGCGCGGCGATCCAGCGACGCCGCCCGTCCTCGACCTCGTAGAAGTAGTCGGCGGGGAACTCGCTGTTCAGCGGGTACGTGCGATCGATTCCCTCGTGCTCCGGCACGGGCACCCGGCTCAGCGTCCGCTCGTACGCGAAGTACCAGGCCTCGTCGGCGGGAGCGAGCACCCGGTGCTCCTCGGGCACCGCGATGTTGGACCACCAGTACGCGGGCGCGGGCTTCTCGTGCGGATTGCGGACGCGTACGCCGACGTAGAGGAAGTCGGACCCTTCGGGGAGCCACAGGTCGACCTGGAACGGGAGGTCGCGCAGCCGCTCCCACTCCCACAGGCGCAGCATGTCGCCGCCGTCGGGAGCCGGCACGCGCGCGGCGTGCAGCGGGGCGCAGGACAGGGCGGTGTGGCCGGTCGCGCCGATGTTCCACTCGATGCCTCCGGAGAACCAGGCGCCGTTGAGTGCGAAGTCGGCGGGCTGGAACACCGGGTTGCGGTAAAGGAGTTCACGCTCGGTCGGCTTGTGGAACAGGGACGCGACGCGGCCGCCGAGGCCCGGCAGCACCGTCGCCCGCAGTCGGTCGTTCTCGATCACGATCGTGTCGAGGTCGACCGGCTCCCGGTCGCGCCCGTACCCGTCGCGGATCCGCTCGGGCAGCACACTGCGCAGCGGCCGGTAACCGACCTGCCGGGCCATGTCGAGCGGCATGTCCTCCTTGGCGCGCTCGTCGACCTCGTGCATCTCGTCGAGTGGCCGCAGCGGCGGCAGCGGATTGTCCGGGCCCAGTGGCACGCCCGGCAGAGTCAGTACCGCACGGCGGATCTCGGTCACGTGTGCCTCCCGTCGCCAGGGGCGCGGCCCGCCCCGATGACCATGGAACATCGTCCTGCGGGAGCTGAACAGGGTGCCCTCCGGTCAGGATTGCGCAAAGCCGAACGGCGCC
The DNA here is from genome assembly GCF_040295505.1 of Streptomyces sp. NPDC002790. Taxonomy (NCBI): domain Bacteria; kingdom Bacillati; phylum Actinomycetota; class Actinomycetes; order Kitasatosporales; family Streptomycetaceae; genus Streptomyces; species Streptomyces sp. NPDC002790. The sequence continues at coordinate 24,545 of NZ_JBEOVM010000090.1, forward strand.
GGCCCCCGGGCGCCGCAATATTCCGTGGGCGCCCCGCCCGCCCCCACGTACGCTGGCACTCCCCTGCCTTCGCCGCGACACGCATACAGTCAGTCCGGCAGGCAGCACATGTACGCGAGGAGACCGCACCACCATGGCCGAGAGCCACACCTACCGAGTCATCGTCCGCGCCACCTTCGAGGACCTCACCGACGCGGCACGGGAGCGGCTGCTCGCCGAGGTCGCCGAGCACGAGGGCATCGCCGGCATGAAGTTCGGCCTGGAGGGCTCACTCGCCTACGACCGCACGCTCAAGCACTTCTCCATGCGGTACGTCGTCGAGTCCGACCCGGACGACGGCGACGAGATGGCGGCGGCGCTCGCCGAGGAGAAGGCTGAGGCGTACCTGAAGGAGCGCGGCTACGGACACGGGGAGCTGCGCTCGACGGTGACCGACATGGACACCATGAAGGTCAACCGGAAGTCGCGCCGCTAGCGGACGTGATGGCCCGGGTCTGCTGGGACCCTAGGGCACGACGGGCAGTTGCACCGTCCCCGTGTCGTACGGGGCGCTGGTGACGGTGACCGGCTTGACGCCCTTGTTGCCGCCGTACGCGTCGTCGCTCGCGGCGATCACGAAACGCATCCGGTGCCCCTTCTCGTAGCGGTGCACGATGCCGGGGAGGGAGACCGTGAAGGGGCGGGTGACGTCGGGGACGCGGACCGGGGCGACCAGCCGGTGCACCAGTGTCTTCGAGCCGTCGGGCGCGACGTCGTACAGCTTCGCGAAGAGCACCAGCTTGTCGGCCGCGTCGGCGGAGTTCTGCACGCGCTCCGTCTTCGGCGAGACCACCGTGAGCGTCGCCTTCGGGGCGCCGACGACGTCGGTGGCGGCGGTCAGCGGTTCGGTGGTCCAGTCGAGGTAGGTGCCCTTGGTGTCGTACGGGGCGGGGTCCGGCAGGCCGATGAGGCCGGCGAGCGAGGACTCGGAGTGGCTGGTCGGGACGAGCCAGTTGCGGTACTCGCGGCTGCCGCGGGCCACCTTCTTCCGGTTGTCGACGAGCTTTCCGTCGCCGGAGAGGTACAGCGTGCGGTTGAGGGCGGGCACGCGCGGCGCGGTCGCGTAGGTACCGTTCGGGTCGGTGATCCAGTCGCGGTAGTAGGCGAACGCGGGGCCGGTGTCGGTGCCGCCCTTCTTGTGCAGGTACCGGTCGAACCAGGCGAGGACGCGGCGGCCCACGTAGCTGGTCTCCAGGTTCCCCTCGGAGAGGTTGAGTTCACCGGCGGCCGGGTCGGTGAGACCGCCGCTGTGGCCCCAGGACTGCCAGATCATCTTGGCGGGGGTGCCCTGGGCGGCGAGCGTGTCGTACGTGGACCGGGCCTCGTTCAGGTTGAACAGCGAGTCGGCCTGCCCCTGCACGAGCAACGTCGGCGCCTTCACCTGCTTCAGATACGAGACCGGGGACACGCTGCGCGCGTAGGAGAGGAGCCGCTGGGTGTCGGCGGCCGGGTAGCGGCCGGAGTTGAGGGTGCGGATCGTGGCGCAGGCGTCGTCCACGAAGTGCAGGCAGCTCAGCTTGTTGATGCGGGACGGGTCGAGGGACGGGGAGAGCAGGGGCTGGCCCTCGCCGATGAGGTAGAACCCGTTGGTCCACTGCCACTTGAAGGCGCCGGGGACGTCGGCGGCGGCCGGGTCCGTCGCGTTCTGCGGGTCGAGGGAGTACGCGAGGTTGTTCCAGGTGATCATCGGGACGAGCGCGTCCACGCGGTGGTCGACGGCGGCCGTGGCCAGTTGGATGGCGCCGCCGTACGAACCGCCGATCATGCCGACGCGGGGGTCGCCCTTCTTGTCGGCGGTTACGTAGTCAATCGTCGTGCCGTCGTCGGCGGCGCGGGTGCCGGCGAGGAGGTCGACGAGGGCGGAGGCGGCCTTGCCGTCGATGCGCGGGTCGTCGAGCGAGACCAGGCAGCCGGACTTGCCGAAGCCGAGGCCCGAGTAGGCGAGCGAGACGTAGCCGCGCTCGGCGAAGGCCCTCGCCGTGTCACCGGTGCTGTCCGACTTGCTGCCGCCGAAGCCGTTCGTGGTCAGGACGGCGGGGGCGGGGTGCGCGGCGTCGACGCCGACGGGGCGGTAGAGGTCGGCGTCGACCGTGCAGGTGCGCTCCGCGGTGTGGACGGTGACTTTCAGGGGGGTCACCGTGACGTCCGGGGCGGTTTGTGTGTCGGCGAATGCGGGGGTGGCGAGTGTTGCTGCGGCGATGACGGACAGGGTGGCGGCGAGCGTGGTGCGGGATCTGGGCACGGTGACCTCCACGGGGTGCCTTACCGGCGGGTAACGGTGAGCGCGAAGTCATCGTGTGGCACGTGTCAACAAGGGGCAAGAAGCGTGCAGGGTGAATCTCCGTTCGACGCCACGGGGCTCCGCCCCGGACCCGCGGGGGGGCGGCCCCCGCGGCGGCGAAGAACACAACAATCGAACGCCCGCGGCGGGCTGGGGGGGGCGGGCCCGCG
>NZ_JBEOVM010000091.1:0-26433 GCF_040295505.1 Streptomyces sp. NPDC002790
AGTTTTTTACGCTGTTGTCTTGTTCGACCGCGCCCGGGGCGCCGGGGCGCCCCGCCCCCCGCCCCGGGGGGGGCGCCCCCCCCCCTCGGGGGGGGGGCCCCCCCCGCCGCTGTGTGTCATCCCGTAGGCGTACGCGGAGTTGATCCCGGGGTCTGACGCTTCCTTGTGGCCGGTTTGGTCAGATTGGGTACACCATCCCAGACCAATCCGGGTGAGAATGGCGGCTCGGGGTGGACGCAGACTGGACGAGTGCACAGGACGGTAAGCCGCCGCCGATCACGGAGGTAGGGCAAGAACATGGCACCGTACGCATCCGAAGACAACGGAGACACCGAGGGCGCCGGGCGGCGGAAGGTCTTCCGCTACGCGGTCCCCGTGGCCGTGGTGGGGGTGGCCGCGGCGACGATCGGGCTCGTTCCGGCGCTCGCCAGCTCGGGCGACCCGGACCTTCCGAAGGTCACAGCGCGACAGCTCATCGAGAAGATCGCCAAGTCGGACACCGAGCAGCTCTCCGGCACCGTGAAGATCAACACGGACCTGGGCCTGCCCTCCGTCGGCGGCGCCGCGGGCGGCGGCCTGATGGGTGGCGGCAGCGAGGGTGGCGGCGAGGGCGGCTCATCGGCCGACCCGCAGTCGAAGCTGACCGAGCTGGCCACCGGTTCGCACACGCTGCGCGTCGCGGCGGACGGCGCGGACCGGCAGAAGCTGTCGGTGCTCGACGACACGTCCGAGTACAGCGTGATCCACAACGGCGACGACGTGTGGGCCTACGACAGCAAGTCGGACGAGGCGTACCACGCGAAGCAGAAGCAGGGCGCGGACCACGGCAGCTCGGGCGACCACGCGAAGAAGGCCCCGAAGGGCGTTCCCGCCACGCCGAAGGAGCTCACGGACGAGGTCCTCAAGGCAGGCGGCGACACCACGTCGTTCACCGTCGACGGGACCTCGCAGGTCGCGGGCCGGGACGCGTACCGGTTGCAGATCAAGCCGAAGCAGTCCGGTTCGACGGTCGGCGCGATCACCGTGTCCGTGGACGCGAAGACCGGCACGCCGCTCAAGTTCAGCCTGACCCCGGCGGGCGGCGGCGCGGCCGTGGTCGACGCGGGCTTCACCAAGGTCGACTTCGCGAAGCCGGCCGCCTCCACCTTCGACTTCAAGCCGTCGAAGGGCACGAAGGTCACCGAGGCGGACGACGTCGCGAAGGCGCAGCGCAACGAGCGGGGGGCCACACCCGAGGACCTCAAGGCCAAGGACCTCAAGGCCGGCGGCCTCGACGACCTGAACGTCATCGGCAAGGGCTGGACCTCGATCGCCGAGCTGAAGCTGCCGAAGGAGGCCGGTGGCCTGGCCGCGGGCAAGGGCTCGGCCGAGATGCCGCCCGACGCGCAGAAGTTCCTGAGCTCGCTGGGTGACCAGGTGAAGGGCGAGTTCGGCTCCGGGACCGTCTACTCGACCCGCCTCGTGAACGTACTGGTCACCGAGGACGGGAAGGCGTACGCCGGTGCGGTCACCAAGGACGCGCTGGTGAAGGCGGCCAACGCGGGCTGATTCAGCGGTGGTTCACGGTGAGGGGGTGGTGCGCACCACCCCCTCACCCGTATGCGGAGGAGGGGCATGGAGGAGCAACCGGTCACGGATCCGGCCATCGAGACGCGGGAGCTCAGCAAGCGGTACCGGGGCGGGCAGCTCGCCGTCGACGGGCTCAGTCTGAGCGTCCCGCAGGGCGCCGTCTTCGGCTTCCTCGGGCCGAACGGCTCCGGCAAGACGACCACCATCCGGATGCTGATGGGGCTGATCGAGCCGACCTCGGGCGCTGCCCGAGTCCTCGGCCACTCCATGCCGCGCGCGGCGTCGACCGTGCTGCCGCAGGTGGGCGCGCTGATCGAGGGGCCCGCCCTGTACGGCTTCCTCACCGGCCGGGACAACCTGCTGCGCTACGACTCCGCCGACCCGACCGCCGACCCCCGCACCCGCAGGGCGCGGGTCGAACAGGCCCTCGACCGGGTGGGCCTGGAGGCGGCGGCGGGCAAGAAGGCCAGGGCGTACTCGCTCGGCATGAAGCAGCGGCTCGGCCTTGCCGCGGCCCTGCTCACACCGCGCCGGCTGCTCGTCCTCGACGAGCCGACGAACGGGCTCGACCCGCAGGGCATGCGGGAGATCAGAAGCCTGGTACGGGAGTTGGCCTCCGACGGCACGACCGTCTTTCTCTCCTCGCACCTTCTCGACGAGATCGAGCAGGTCTGTACGCACGCCGCGGTGATGGCCAAGGGCCGCCTCCTGACTCAGGGGCCCGTCGCCGAACTGGCCGCGGGCGTACGCGGAAAGCTCGCCGTCACGACCCCGGACCCGGCCGACGCCGCGCGCGTCCTCAAGGAGCACGGGCTGACCGTCCTCGAAACGGAGGACGAGCGGGTCACGGCCGAACCACCCCCTCCCGAAATGGACGTGGCGGAACTGAACACGGCACTGGTCACCGCGGGCGTGCGCGTGCGCGGCTTCGGCGTCGAGCGGGCCTCGCTGGAGGACGCGTTCGTCGCGCTGACGGGGGAGGGCTTCGATGTCGCGGGTTGAGACGCTTGAGGCGCCCCGGCCGAAGGCCTTGTGGACGTTCGGGCTGCTGCGCAGCGAGCTGACCGTGACCCTGCGCCGCTGGCGCACGCTCGCCCTGCTCGCGGTCCTCGCCGGTGTGCCGATCCTGATCGGTGTCGCCGTGAAGATCGAGACGGGCGGGGACGGGTCGGCGGGCGGAGGCGGCGGTCCCGCGTTCATCGCGCAGATCACCAACAACGGCCTGTTCCTGGTGTTCACCGCGCTCGCCGCGACGCTCCCGTTCTTCCTGCCCATGTCGGTCGGCGTCGTCGCGGGCGACGCCGTGGCGGGCGAGGCGAGCTCCGGGACGCTGCGCTATCTGCTCGTCGCCCCCGCGGGCCGGACCCGTCTGCTGCTCACCAAATACGCGACGGTGCTCGCCTTCTGCCTGCTCGCGACGCTGGTGGTGGCGGTCTCCGCGCTCCTCACCGGGATGCTGCTGTTCCCGCTCGGCGACGTGGTCACCATCTCCGGCACGCGGATCGGCTTCGGCGAAGGGCTGTGGCGCGCGTTCCTGATCGCGCTGGTGGTCGCGGCGTCCCTGGTCGGTATCGCGGCCGTCGGCCTGTTCGTCTCGACGCTCACCGGCAGCGGCATCGCGGCGATGGCGACGACGGTGGGCCTGCTGATCACCGTCCAGATCCTCGACCAGATCCCGCAGCTGCACGCGATCCAGCCCTATCTGTTCTCGCACCAGTGGCTGTCCTTCGCCGACCTGATGCGCGCGCCGGTGTACTGGGACGACGTGGTCAAGAACCTCGAACTGCAGGCCTTGTACGCGGCGGTGTTCGGCTCCGCGGCGTGGGCGCGGTTCACGGCGAAGGACATCACGTCGTGAACCGCGCAGCGGACAGTGTCGGTCAGACGGTCCTGGTGGGATACGGGGTCTCGGACCGGGCGGCGTTCCGCGGCGGCTGGTCGCCACGCCGGGGGCGGGCGAGGAGGAAGCCGACGGGGGCGCTCACCAGGACCGAGGAGTAGAACGGCCAGAAGCTCCAGTCCAGGCCGGGGAAGACCGCGTACGGGTTTCCCGAGACCGAGGGGGAGAAGAAGGTGGCGACCAGGATCGCCGCCGTGCTCCCGTAGACGCAGCGCTTCATGGCCGCCGCGGACATGGGGCGGTCGCTGCGCAGCGAGTGGATCACGAGCGGGAGGACCGACGAGGTCGTCACCGTGTAGGACAGGACCAGCCAGAACATCGGGCTGACGTCGGGAGTGAGGGCGGCGAGCAGAATGCTCACCCCGCCGACGATGCTCATGGTGAGGCGGGCGCGGCCCGCGCTGATGCTCGTCGTGCCGTCGGCCTTGAGCCCTTCCGGCTTGGCCACCGGGCCGCCGGCGCCGAGGTCGCGGACGACGGAGGCGGCCGTGGACAGCAGGAGGACGGAGGCGGCCGCGAGGACCGTCAGGAAGGTGGTGCAGAGCCCGAACAGCAGCCACTTGCCGAGCCCGTCCTCCGAGCCGTCCAGGGCGATGGCGAGGCGGGTGATGATGTTTCCGCCGAACTGCCCCTGGGACACGAGGTCCTTCTGGGGCACGAGGGCCGCCGCGCCGACGCCGATGAGGGCCGCCAGGGCGCACAGCGGGGCGATGACGGCGAAGCCCACGCCCGCGACGCGGCGGGCGGCGCGCGGATGCGGAGCGTCGGTGAAGCGCGCGATGAGGTACGGCATGAAGGCCGCGCCCGTCAGTACGCAGGAGCAGAACGCGGCGAGGTCGATGAATCCGATGGGGCCGTTGCCGAAGAGCTGGCCCATCTCCAGAAAGCCGGCCGATCCGCTCCGGTGCCGGTCGGCGGCGTTGACCAGCGCGCCGAAGTCCCCGCTGAACCTGATCACGACCAGGAGCGCGAGGATCGGGGCGATGAGCATCAGCCCGCCGATCTTGACGAGCTGCAGCACGGTCGCGCCCCGAGTGGCGCCGATCGCCGCGCAGGCGACGATCAGGGCACCCATCAGCACGATGAGGATCTGCCGGGTCGCGAGGTCGTCGATGCCGACCATCCGGGCCGTGTCGCCGATGGGCTGCAACTGGGCGGTGATCAGCGGCACCGTCGCGGTGAGCAGGGCGACGCCGGCGGCACGGCGGCCGGGCCCCGGGGGCAGATGACGGGTGACGGTCTCGCCGAACGACCGCCCGCCGATGCCCGCGAGGCGCTTCGCCAGCCACTGCCGCATCAGGAGCGGTGAGAGTGCGGCGCACGTGGCGACGGCCACACCGTCGCCGCCGGCCACGGCCACGACCCCGACGAGGAACATGATCGCGGCGGCGTTCGCGATGTCACCGGCGTAGGCGAGCCCGATCAGGCGGGCCCCGAGTCGGTTGCCCTCGCCGACGCGGAAGAACTCGTCCCCGACGCGGAGGTCGGGGCTGGCCCACATCGACAGGAACAGGCAGGCGCCGATGAAGAGAAGGAACAGGAGCAGGGCGACGGTGAGGCTGCCGTTGAAGTCCCCCATCACGCACCGTCCCCGTGGTCCGGGCGCGGGCCGGTGGCGCCCAGGAGGCGTCCGTAGGTCAAGGCTCCTCCAGGAGCAGAACAAGTTGCTTCAGTCGCGGGCGGGACGCGACGTGGGCATCGACCGCCCGTAGGGTCGACCACAGGTTACTGGCGGTTAGGAGGAGCGCTGAGAGTCGAACGGAGGGGATTCGGCGAAGAGTTGGTGACCGGACGGGCCGCCGACCGGTCGGCCCGGTACGCGCCGGGTACGCGCCGGGTCAGTGCAGGCAGAACTCGTTCCCCTCGGGGTCGGCCATCAGCAGCCACTCCCCGCCCTGCCCCTTCACCTCGTTCAGGAGGCGCGCGCCGAGACCGGTGAGCCGCTCGGCCTCGGCCGCCCGCTGCCCGGCCTGTGTGTGTACGTCGATGTGCAGCCGGTTCTTGCCTTCCTTGGCCTCGGGCACCCGCTGGAACAGGATCCGGCGGCCGAGCCCGGTGCCGGTGTCCGCGTCCACCGGGTCGTCAGGGTGGCGGACGGCGACCAGGTCGCGGAAGGACCGGCGCTCCCACCGTGTCACGGTGTCGGCCTCGGCCACGGCGCCGAACCCGAGGAGCCGCTCGATCAGTGCGGCGTTGTCCTCGATCTCGTAGCCGAGGGTGGCCGCCCAGAACTCGGCCTGTGTGTGCGGATCGGCGGCGTCCACGACGAGCTTCCAGTGCAGGGTCATGCACCAGTTATAGGCCGAACTTCCTCCGCCGGGGCGGAAGTTGGCGTTTGGCGCGCCGATTCTGCCGCCGCCTCGGCCAGTCGGGTCCGGTTGATCCGCGCCGTGCGCAGCGCGTCCCAGGTCAGAACGGCGAGCGCCAGCCACACCAGGGAGAAGCCGGCCAGCCGCTCGGCGGGCATCGCCTCGTGGAAGTACCAGACGCCCAGCACGAACTGGAAGACGGGCGTCAGGTACTGAAGGAGCCCCAGTGTCGACAGCGGCACCCGGATCGCCGCCGCGCCGAAGCACACCAGCGGAAGGGCCGTGATGAGCCCGGACGACGCGAGCAGCGCGGCGTGTCCCACTCCCTCCGTCCCGAAGGTCGAGCGGCCCTGCGCCCCCAGCCACAGCAGGTAGGCGAGTGCGGGCAGGAACTGCACGGTGGTCTCGGCGGCGAGCGACTCCAGGCCGCTCATGTTCACCTTCTTCTTCACGAGCCCGTACGTGCCGAACGAGAACGCGAGCACCAGCGAGATCCACGGCGGCTGCCCGTACCCGACGGCGAGCACCAGGACGGCGACGACGCCGGTCCCGACGGCCGCCCACTGCGCGGGCCGCAGCCGCTCCTTCAGCAGCAGGACGCCGAGCGCGATCGAGACGAGCGGGTTGATGAAGTACCCGAGGGAGGCCTCGACGACATGGCCGGAGTTCACGGACCAGATGTAGACGCCCCAGTTGATGGTGATGACGGTCGCGGCGATCGTGACGAGCCCCAGCCGCTTCGGCTGCCGGATCAGCTCGCGCGCCCAGTCCCACTTCCGTACGAAGAGCAGCGCGATGCCGACGACGACCAGCGCCCACACCATCCGGTGGGCCAGCACCTCCACGGCGCCCGCGGGCTTGAGCAGCGGCCAGAACAGGGGGACGAGGCCCCACATCCCGTACGCCGCGAACCCGTTGAGGAGCCCGGTGCGCGCCTCTTTCCGGCTCTCGTCCCGCCCGTCGGGTGCCGCGCCCGCTCCGTCCTGCATGAACCCTCCCTCGTGACACACGGCAGCCCAGCGGCGGCCCCCACGAAGGTAGCCCCGCCGGGCCCCGCCCGTCATGCCCGTATCGCCATACGGTCCTGACGCCCGCGCCGTGGAACGTGCGAGGTCCGGGAAACGCGCGAGGTCCGGACGCGGTACTCCGCGTCCGGACCTCTTCGTGCGTCCGCGGGGTGCTCAGCCCGCGACGGTCCAGGTGTCGCCGCCGGCGAGCAGTGCGCCCAGTTCGCCCTTGCCGTCCCGCTCGATCGCGGCGTCGAGCTGGTCGCCCATCTGCACGTCGTAGACGGGCCGTTCGACATCGCGCAGGACGCCGATCGGGGTGTGGTGCAGGGTGTCGGGGTCGGCGAGCCGGGAGAGCGCGAAGGCCGTGGTCGGGGACGCCGTGTGGGCGTCGTGGACCAGGATGTCCGCCTTGTTCTCCTCCGTGACCGGCACGATCCTGAGGTCGCCGGTGGCCGCGTCGCGCACGACGCCCTTCGAGGCCTCGGCCCCGAAGGTGATCGGCTGCCCGTGTTCGAGGCGGATGACGGCTTCCTCGGCCTGCTGCTTGTCCTTGAGGACCTCGAAGGCGCCGTCGTTGAAGATGTTGCAGTTCTGGTAGATCTCGACGAGCGCCGTGCCCTGGTGGTCGGCGGCCGCCCGGAGCACCGACGTGAGGTGCTTGCGGTCGGAGTCGACGGTGCGCGCCACGAAGGACGCCTCGGCGCCGATCGCGAGCGACACCGGGTTGAAGGGCGCGTCGAGCGAACCCATCGGCGTCGACTTGGTGATCTTGCCGACCTCGGATGTCGGGCTGTACTGGCCCTTGGTGAGTCCGTAGATCCGGTTGTTGAACAGCAGGATCTTCAGGTTCACATTGCGCCGCAGCGCGTGGATGAGGTGGTTGCCGCCAATGGACAGCGCGTCGCCGTCACCGGTCACGACCCACACGCTCAAGTCCCGCCTGGAGGAGGCGAGTCCGGTCGCGATGGCCGGGGCACGGCCGTGGATGGAGTGCATCCCGTACGTGTTCATGTAGTACGGGAAGCGGGACGAGCAGCCGATCCCGGAGACGAAGACGATGTTCTCCTTCGCCAGGCCGAGCTCGGGCATGAAGCCCTGCACGGCGGCGAGGACCGCGTAGTCGCCGCAGCCGGGGCACCAGCGCACTTCCTGGTCGGACTTGAAGTCCTTCATGGACTGCTTGGCCTCGGCCTTGGGGACCAGCGACAGAAGCGTGTCCGCGCTGTCCCCGCTTGCCTCAGTGGTCGTCTCAGCCATCGATGGTCTCCTTGAGAGCGGTGGCGAGCTGCTCAGCCTTGAACGGCATTCCGTTGACCTGGTTGTAGCTGTGCGCGTCCACCAGATACCTCGCCCGTACGAGCGTGGCGAGCTGGCCGAGGTTCATCTCGGGGATCACCACCTGGTCGTAACGCTTCAGGACCTCGCCCAGATTCCGCGGGAACGGGTTGAGGTGGCGCAGATGGGCCTGCGCGATGTGCTCACCGGCGGTGCGCAGGCGGCGCACCGCGGCCGTGATCGGGCCGTACGTCGAGCCCCAGCCGAGGACGAGCGTGCGGGCCTCGCCGGTGGCGTCGTCGACCTCGATGTCGGGCACGTCGATGCCGTCGATCTTCGCCTGCCGGGTGCGGACCATGAAGTCGTGGTTGGCCGGGTCGTACGAGATATTGCCCGTGCCGTCCTGCTTCTCGATGCCGCCGATGCGGTGCTCGAGGCCCGGCGTGCCGGGGATCGCCCACGGGCGGGCGAGGGTCTGCGGGTCGCGCTTGTACGGCCAGTAGACCTCGGTGCCGTCCTCGGTGGTGTGGTTCGGGCCGGAGGCGAACTGGACGCGCAGGTCCGGGAGTTCGTCGACCTCGGGGATGCGCCACGGTTCCGAGCCGTTGGCCAGGTAGCCGTCCGAGAGCAGCATGACCGGGGTGCGGTAGGTGACCGCGATCCGGGCGGCTTCGAGTGCCGCGTCGAAGCAGTCGGCCGGGGTCTTCGGTGCGACGACCGGGACCGGGGCCTCGCCGTTGCGCCCGAACATGGCCTGGAGCAGGTCCGCCTGCTCGGTCTTGGTCGGCAGCCCGGTAGAGGGGCCGCCGCGCTGGATGTCGATGACGAGGAGGGGGAGTTCGAGCGACACGGCGAGCCCGATGGTCTCGGACTTGAGAGCGACGCCGGGGCCGCTCGTCGTGGTGACGCCCAGGCTGCCGCCGAAGGCCGCGCCGAGCGCGGCGCCGATCCCGGCGATCTCGTCCTCGGCCTGGAAGGTGCGCACGCCGAAGTTCTTGTGCTTGCTGAGCTCGTGCAGGATGTCGCTCGCCGGCGTGATCGGGTACGAGCCCAGGTACAGCGGCAGGTCCGCCTGTTTCGAGGCCGCGATCAGCCCGTACGAGAGGGCCAGGTTCCCGGAGATGTTGCGGTACGTGCCGGTCGGGAAGGCGGTGGAGGCGGGCGCGACCTCGTAGGAGACCGCGAAGTCCTCGGTCGTCTCGCCGAAGTTCCAGCCCGCGTGGAACGCCGCCAGGTTCGCCTTCATGATTTCGGGCTTCTTGGCGAACTTGGCCTTGAGGAACTTCTCCGTGCCCTCGGTCGGCCGGTGGTACATCCACGACAGCAGGCCGAGCGCGAACATGTTCTTCGAGCGGCCCGCGTCCTTGCGCGAGAGCTCGAACTCCTTCAGCGCCTCGACGGTCAGCGTCGTCAGCGGCACCGGGTGCACGTGATACCCGTCGAGCGACCCGTCCTCCAGGGGGCTGTCCGCGTAACCCACCTTCTGCATCGCCCGCTTGGTGAACTCATCGGTGTTCACGATGACTTCGGCGCCGCGCGGCACGTCCGCGATGTTCGCCTTCAACGCGGCCGGGTTCATCGCCACCAGTACGTTCGGCGCGTCGCCCGGCGTGAGGATGTCGTGGTCGGCGAAGTGCAGCTGGAAGGAGGACACGCCCGGCAGCGTTCCTGCGGGGGCGCGGATCTCGGCCGGGAAGTTCGGCAGCGTGGAGAGATCGTTGCCGAACGACGCGGTCTCCGAAGTGAAGCGGTCGCCCGTGAGCTGCATGCCGTCACCGGAGTCACCCGCGAACCGGATGATCACCCGGTCCACACGCCGTACGTCCTTGCTCGATTGTCCCGCCGACGTGCGCTGCCCGCCGACAACAGCGCTGTCGGTCCCGTCGGCCTGCTCGGTGGTGCTATTGACCTGGCTGGTCACTGAACTGGACCTCCCTCGAGGCGGCTGTGCGGGCACGGCCGGCCCACCGGCCCTACCACAGCCCCACCCTACGTCTGTAAGGGGTGCCTTCCTGAGGCGATTCGCATGGTGGACCGCCAAATGAGACGGCGGGTCGCCCCGATTTGTGTGGGGATTCCCCTGGGTGGTTCCCCTGTGGAGACGCGCTCGGTCGGTCGATGGTTCTGTGGCGCCCTACGGTGCTCGCGGTATCTGACAGGGTGTCAGATGTTCATGAATTGAGGTAGGTCAGGACCGCCAGTACGCGGCGGTGATCCCCGTCACTCTGGGACAGTCCCAGCTTCAGGAAGATGTTGCTGACGTGCTTCTCGACCGCGCCGTCGCTCACCACGAGCTGCCGGGCGATCGCCGAGTTCGTACGCCCCTCCGCCATCAGCCCGAGCACCTCGCGCTCGCGCGGCGTGAGCTTCGCCAGCACGTCCTGCTTACGGCTGCGGCCGAGCAGCTGCGCGACGACCTCGGGGTCGAGCGCGGTGCCGCCCTCGGCGACCCGCACCACCGCGTCCACGAACTCCCGGACCTCGGCGACCCGGTCCTTGAGCAGGTACCCGACGCCACGGCTCGATCCGGCGAGCAGTTCCGTGGCGTACTGCTCCTCCACGTACTGCGACAGGACCAGCACCCCGAGGTCGGGGAACCGGGCCCGCAGGCGCACCGCGGCGCGCACGCCCTCGTCCGTGTGCGTCGGCGGCATCCGCACGTCCGCGACGACCACGTCCGGCAGCTGTGCCAGTTCCGCCAGCTCGATGATGGTCTTGACCAGCGCTTCCCCGTCGCCGACGCCCGCGACGACCTCGTGTCCGCGGTCCGTGAGCAAGCGGGTCAGGCCCTCCCTCAGCAGCACCGAATCCTCTGCGATGACGACCCGCACCTTGTCCTCCACGTTCTTAGGCCCCCCAGCCGCACGAGCGTCCCGGCACGGTGCGCGCCGGGATCGATCGATCCTGATGCCCCCAGCATTCCAGGATCGGGGGGTGTGCGTGGGGCAATGTGCGGGTGGGGGGTGCGGGTGGGTGCTTTGGCGCCCCGCGTGGTGGCGGCCGGCCGTTCCCACGTCACGGGGCTCCGCCCCGGACCCCGCGGGCTCTCGTCCACAAGCGGGGCTTGATTGTCCGCCGACGGGGCTTGATTGCCCGCCGGCAGGGCTTGATTTGCCGGCTCGGGCTTGATGGTGCCGTCCCGCCTTGGGTAAATGGTGCCGTCCCGCCTGGGCAAAAGGTGCCGTCCCGCCTGGGCAATCTGCCGCCTTGGGCGGCAGGGTGGGCAAGGCGGCACCACGGTGCGGCGCGACGGCAGCCAAGGGGCCCGGCCACGGTGCGGCGAAGGCCGCGGGGCCGGGCGAGGGTGACCGGGGGCTCAACCCCGTGTCAGGCCCGACGCCACGGCAGCTCCGCCGTCACCCGCGTCGGCCCACCCTCGGGCGACTCGACCACCAAGATTCCGTCGACCGCGTCGAGCCTCCCGGCCAGCGCCGCCAACCCCGAACCGCCGGAGGCCACCGCTCCGCCGCTCCCGTTGTCGTACACCTGCACCATCAACCGGTCCTGCGACCGCCACACGTCGACCATCGCCCGCGTGGCCCGGCTGTGCTCGCTCACGTTCCGCAGGAGCTCGGACACCGTGAAGTAGGCGATGCCCTCGATGGCCGGCGCCGGCCGCTCCGCCAGGTCGACCTCCACCTGCACCGGCACCGCACACCGCGACGCCACCGCCGACAACGCCGCGTCGAGCCCCCGGTCCGTGAGCACCGCCGGATGGATCCCGCGCGCCAGGTCCCGCAACTCCTGCAGCGCCGTCTTCACCTCGCCGTGCGCCTCGTCCACCATGCGCGCCGCCGTCGCCGGGTCCTCGCCGAGCTTCTCCTTGGCCACCCCGAGGTCCATGGCCAGGTTGACAAGGCGGGCCTGCGCCCCGTCGTGCAGATCGCGCTCGATGCGGCGCAGGTCGGCCGCCGCCGTGTCGGCCACGACGCCCCGGTCCGACTCCAGCTCCACCACGCGCGACTGGAGCCGCGAGGGGCCGAGCAGCCCCACCACCATCAGCCGGTCCACCGTCGTCAGCGCCCGGATCACCCACGGCGTGGCCAGCGTGACGAGCAGCCCGAGCCCCGCGGTCACCGTGATCTCGAAGGGGTTGTCCAGATACACGGCGTGGCCGGAGTCGCCGTACAACTGAATCCCGTCCTGCCCCACGTACGTGGGGAACACCCACCGCCACACCGGATACGTGAGCATCGTCCAGCCGGTCGCCCAGAAGCTCAGCCCCACGGCGAACCCGAACACCGCCCACGGCATGTGCAGCACCCCGTACAGCAGATGCCGCCACGAGACGCCGCTTTTGAGCGTCGCCCCCACCCATCCCATCGGCCCGCCCGTGCGCGGCCGCAGCGGCTCCGGCGTACCGACCTCGACGCCGAGCAGCCCGCGCGCCCGCACCCGCTCCAGCGCCCCGAGCCCGCGCGACCCGGCGAGCGCCGCCGCGAGCACCGGGACCCCGATGAACGTGATCAGCAGGCCCACACCCAGCGAGGTCATCGTCACGGCCCACACGAACCCGATGATGCTGAGCGGCAGGCTGAGCATCAGATACCCGAACTCCCGCCACGCCCGCCCCTCGATCGGCGCCCGCAGCCCGGCCGGCAGCCGCCGCAGACCCCGGCGGGGGCCGGAACCGGCGCCGCGACCGCCGTCGTGGTCGTAGCCGCGGCCGGAGTCCGAGTCGTAGCCGCGGTCCTCGTAGGAGGACGAGTACGCGGACGAGTTCGTGGACGAATACGCCGGCGCGTCGCTCTGCTCGCGATATCCGTACTGGTGCGTGGCCATCGGTGTCCGTCCGTTCTGCTCGGGTCTGCTCGGGGCTGCTGAGGCCCGCCGGGGGAGCCGTCGCTCTGCTTTCTCGGGCTCTGCTTTCTCCGGCTCTGCTACAAGCCTCCTCGCGGGCGCGTCCCGCGACCATGCGACGGGTCGGCGTCTTCGACCGGGGGTTTTCCCTACCCGTGCCGTATCGGCTCGGTCCTGTCGCGCCACGGAAGCTCCGCCGTGACCGTGGTCGGACCGCCGTCCGGCGAGTCCACGACGAACAGACCGTCGACTGCGTCGAGCCGCTCCGCGAGGCCCGACATGCCGGTCCCCTTGTCCAGGCTCGCGCCGCCCCGCCCGTCGTCCCACACCTGTATGAGCAGCCGGTCCTGGGAGCGCCACACGTCCACCGAGGCGGACCGCGCGCCGCTGTGCTTGCTCACGTTCTGGAGCAGCTCGGAGACCGTGAAGTACGCGATGCCCTCGATCGCCTCCGCCGGCCGGCCCGACAGCTCGGCCGTCACCTTCACCGGCACCGTGCAACGCGAGGCCACGGCGGACAGGGCCGCGTCGAGCCCGCGGTCGGTGAGCACCGCGGGGTGGATTCCGCGCGCCAGGTCCCGGAGTTCCTGCAGAGCGAGCTTGACCTCGCCGTGCGCCTCGTCGACCATCGCCGCCACCACGTCGTCGGCCTGGCCCTCCAGGAGCTTCTCCTTCGCGAGGCCGAGTCCCATGGCCAGATTGACAAGCCGGGCCTGCGCCCCGTCGTGCAGATCGCGCTCGATGCGCCGCAGGTCGGCGGCAGCCGTGTCGACGACGACGCCCCGGTCCGACTCGAGTTCGGCGATCCGCCGCTCCAACTCGTCGGAGGGGGAGAGCAATGCCCGCACTATCGCCCGGTCCGCGTTCCCCAGACCGCGCGCGATGAACGGCAGCACCGGCCACAGCACGAAGAGGCCGACCAGCGTGATCGTGAACGTCAGCACGGCCCACGGCAACCGGATCACTTCGTACAGCACCGTGCGCCAGCCCACCGGGTCCTTGAGCCCGGTCCACAGCCAGCCGAAGAAGCCGCCCGTGCGCCGCATCGGAAGCGGGCTCGGCTCCTCGATGCGCACGCCGAGCAGCGCCCGCGCCCGCCCGCGCTCCGCCTTGCCGAGCAGCCGTGCGCCCCTGAGTCCGGCGGCGATCAGCGGGAGCCCGATCACCGTGACCGTGAGCCCCGCGCCGAGGGCCACCATCGTGACGGCGTACACGAACCCGAAGATGGACAGCGGGAAGCTGCTCAGGAGATAGGCGATCTCCTTCCACGTGGCGCTGTCGTACCCGAGTCGTGGCGGGGGCAGCACCGGTTGGTCTTCGGGAGTGTCGAGTGGCTCGGTCATAGCGGCAAGAATGCCCTGGCCCGGGGCGCGGCACCATGAGGACGGCCGCCAAGTTGAGCGGGGGTTAACCCCACCACGAGGCCCCGTTCGCCGAGGCCCCTCGGCCCCGGACTGCTTACCGTCCCTTTAACAGGGCCTAGACTCCCGTGCGTACAGATCGTCGAACACAACGAACTCGCGAGGGGCGCAGGTACGTGACGGGATCGGACGTGACCGTCATCGCGGCGGACTACTTCCAGTCGTACTCGGTCGTCGGGCTGCTCGCCGTCGTCGGCGTGCTCTTCGTCGCCGTCGCCTTCGGCTCGGGGAAGCTGTTGCGCCCGGTGGTTCCCACCAGGGAAAAATTCCTCACGTACGAATGCGGCGTCGACCCCGTCGGGGACGGCTGGGCCCACACCCAAGTCCGCTACTACGTGTACGCCTTCCTCTACGTGATCTTCGCGGTCGACTCGATCTTCCTCTTCCCTTGGGCCACGGTCTTCGCCGCGCCGGGATACGGCGCGACGACCCTCGTCGAGATGTTCATCTTCCTCGGCTTCCTCACCGTGGGCCTGCTGTACGCATACAAGAAGGGCGTCCTTACGTGGGCGTGAATGACGTGAGTGACGTGACCCCCTCGGAGCCGGTGTACCTGCCCGAACCGAAGAAGCTGGGCGTGCTCTCGCGCCTGGCCCCCGAGCCGATGAAGGTGGTCCTCAACTGGGGCCGCCGGTACTCGCTCTGGGTCTTCAACTTCGGCCTGGCCTGCTGTGCCATCGAGTTCATCGCCGCGTCCATGGCGCGCCACGACTTCATCCGGCTGGGCGTGATCCCGTTCGCCCCGGGCCCGCGCCAGGCCGACCTGATGGTCGTGTCCGGCACGGTCACCGACAAGATGGCGCCCGCCGTGAAGCGGCTGTACGAGCAGATGCCCGAGCCGAAGTACGTCATCTCGTTCGGCGCCTGCTCCAACTGCGGTGGCCCGTACTGGGATTCGTACTCGGTGACCAAGGGCGTCGACCAGATCATCCCCGTCGACGTGTACGTGCCCGGCTGCCCGCCCCGTCCCGAGGCGCTGCTCCAGGGCATTCTCAAGCTCCAGGAGAAGATCGCCCGCGAGTCGCTCGGCGAGCGGTACGCGTCCGCCGACGCGGCGGCGGGCCGGCCCTCGACGGCGGCGCTGAGCAGCGGTCTCGTGGCGCCGCCGGCGCCTTCCGGGGAAGCGGGTTCGGACGCCGGGGGTGACCGATGAGCTGGCTCCCGGCTCCTGTGGAGGAACTGTTCGGCGCCGAGGCCACGGTCGAGGAGGCGTACGACCTGCTGACCGTCGATGTGCCGGCGGCCGAGTGGATCGCGGCTCTGACGACGGCACGTACGACGCTGGGGTGCACGTATTTCGACTGGCTGAGCGCGGTCGACGAGCCGGAGGCCGGGTTCCGTGTGTGCGCGCACGTCGCTGTGGTGGGCCCCGGCGTCGTACGCCGTCTGCTGCTGCGCACGACCGTTCCGCACGCGGCACCCGTGCTCGCGTCCGCGGTCGACGTGTACGCGGGCGCGGCCTGGCACGAGCGCGAGACGCACGAGATGTTCGGCGTCGACTTCACCGACCACCCGGGCCTCGACCCGCTCCTCCTGCCCGACGGCTTCGAAGGCCATCCGCTGCGCAAGGACTTCGTGCTCGCGGCCCGCGTCGCGAAGGCGTGGCCCGGCGCCAAGGAGCCGGGCGAATCCGAGCACGGCGGCCCCAAGCGGCGCCAGATGCTGCCACCCGGCGTTCCCGACCCGAACGAATGGGGGCCGATGAAGGGGCAGTTGCCGCCCGCACCGGCCCGACCCGCGCGGGGCGCGCGCGCCGCGGGCGCCGGCGCCGCAGGGCGCGCGGCGGGGGAGCGTCCGCCGCGGCGCACCAGGTCCGCGAGTCAGGGCTCGGCGAGTCAGGCGGCCGCGCCTGCGGAGGCCCCGGAGCCCGTGCCTGCGCCCGCGTCGAAGCCTCCCTCGAACGACGCCCCTTGGCACCACGCCAAGCCGGCCTTCGACGAGGAGTCACCGAAGCCGGAAGCCGCCTCTGAAGCCGCCTCGGAAGGCGGCTCTGAAGCCACTCCGGAGGCCACTCCGGAGACCGCCCCAGAAGCCACCCCGGAAGAGAACCCGACGGACAACAACGGAGGCCACGAGTGAACGACGCTCTCGACGTCGCCCTGCGCCTCGTCGTCGTCTTCGTCGCCTTCCTGGTGCTGCCTCTGGTCGTCGGTCAGACCGAACACAAGGTCATGGCGCACATGCAGGGCCGCCTCGGCCCCATGTACGCGGGCGGCTTCCACGGCTGGGCCCAACTGGTCGCCGACGGCGTCAAGTTCGCGCAGAAGGAGGACGTGGTCCCGGCCGACGCCGACCGCCGCGTCTTCCAAATCGCCCCCGCCGTGGCCCTCCTCCCGTACCTCCTCGTGCTGCTCGCCATCCCGGTCGGCCCCGGCGACGGCGCGGTCGGCGCGGCCATCGACGCGGGCATCTTCTTCGTCCTCGCGGTCATGGGCGTCGGCGTCCTCGGCTCGCTGATGGCGGGCTGGGCGAGCGCCAACAAGTTCTCCCTCCTGGGCGGTCTGCGTACGGCCGCCCAACTCCTGGCGTACGAATTGCCGATGCTGCTCGCGGCGGCCTCCGTGGCCATGGCCGCGGGAACGGTCTCCCTTCCCGGCATCCTCGACGCCTTCGAGTGGTGGTGGCTGCCCTGGCAGATCGCCGGCGCCCTGGTCTTCTTCGTGGCGGGTCTCGCTGAACTGCAACGGCCTCCCTTCGACATGCCGGTCGCCGACTCGGAGATCATCTTCGGCGCGTACACCGAGTACACGGGCCTGCGCTTCGCCCTGTTCCTGCTCGCCGAGTACGCGGGCATCGTGGTGCTCTGCGGGCTGACCACGGTGCTGTTCCTGGGCGGCTGGCACGGCCCGTGGGGCGCCGACGGCCTGGGCTGGGTGTGGACCCTGCTCAAGACCGCCGTCCTGGCCTTCGTCGTCATCTGGCTCCGCGTCACGTACCCGCGACTGCGCGAGGACCAGCTGCAGAAGCTCGCCTGGACCACCCTCGTCCCCCTCGCCCTCGCGCAGATCGCGCTCACCGGAATCGTGAAGGTGGCGATCAACTGATGCCCGCGAACTTCCCGGGGTCCGGCCTGGCCAAGGGCCTCGCCGTCACCCTCCGCACGATGACGGAGAAGACCGTCACCGAGCAGTACCCGGAGCACCAGCCCGAACTCCCGCCCCGCACCCGCGGCGTGATCGGTCTGTTCGAGGAGAACTGCACGGTCTGCATGCTGTGCGCCCGCGAGTGCCCCGACTGGTGCATCTACATCGACTCCCACAAGGAGACGGTGCCACCGTCCGTCGAGGGCGGCCGCGAGCGCAGCCGCAACGTCCTCGACCGCTTCGCCATCGACTTCTCCCTCTGCATGTACTGCGGTATCTGCATCGAGGTGTGCCCCTTCGACGCACTGTTCTGGTCCCCGGAGTTCGAGTACGCCGAGACCGACATCCGCGAGCTCACCCACGAACGCGACAAGCTCCGCGAGTGGATGTGGACGGTCCCGTCCCCACCTGCCCTCGACCCCGCGGCCGAGGACCCCAAGGAACTGACGGCAGCCCGCAAAACCGCCGACAAACTGGCGGCTGCCGAGGAGGCATCAGCCCAGGAGGCATCCGCCCAGGACCCCCCGGTCGCCGCCCCGCCCGAGTCCGGAGAGGAGCCCACCGCGTGACCACGACGAACCTCGCCGCATCGACGGCCGTCGCCACGGCAGCCGACAGTCCTGGCTTCCTCTCCCCGTCGGGCGTCGAGATCGCCTTCGTGCTCGTGGGCCTCGTGACCTTCGCCGCGGCGATCGTCACCGTCACCACGAAGCAACTGGTGCACGCCGCCCTGTGGCTGGTCGTCGCCCTCGGCGGCCTCGCCGTCGAGTACCTCCTGCTCACAGCCGAGTTCATCGCCTGGGTGCAGGTCCTCATCTACGTCGGTTCCGTCGTGGTCCTCCTCCTGTTCGGCCTGATGCTGACCCGCGCGCCCATCGGCCGCTCCCCGGACGCGGACAGCCCCAACCGCTGGGCCGCCCTGACCGTGGCCATCGCCTCCGCCGCCGCCCTGATCTGGGTCGTCGTCGACGCGTTCCGCACGACCTGGATCGACCTCGACGGCCCTGTGCAGGGCAGCACGGACGTGACCGGCTCGATCCTCTTCAAGCACTGGGTCCTGCCGTTCGAGGCGCTGTCGGTCCTGCTCCTCGCCGCCCTGGTCGGCGCGATCGTCCTGTCCCGCAGGAAGAACACCGGCACGGCCCCCGCGACGTCCGAGGGTGAGGGAACCCGCTGATGCACCTCGCCTACCCCGCCGTCCTCTCCTCCCTCCTCTTCTGCACGGGCCTGTACGGCGTACTGGCCCGCCGCAACGCGATCCTGGTCCTGATGTCGGTCGAGCTGATGCTCAACGCCGTCAACCTGAACCTCGTCGCCTTCGACGTCTGGCTGCGCGACACCCTGCACGCGGGCCAGGCCCTGACCTTGTTCACCATCGCCATCGCCGCCGCCGAGATCGGCATCGGCCTGGCGATCGTCCTGGCCGTCCACCGGAATCGCGGCACGTCGGACATCGACAAGCTGCGCGACTCCGCCGAGCCCCACGACCCGGACGACGACCCGCACGACCCGTCCGAGACCCCGGCGGCCGCCACCGCCGGCAGCACGGACGAGAAGGCCGAGGCCACCGCGTGACCACGACGAACCTCGCCGTCCTCGTCCCCCTCCTGCCGTTCCTCGGCGCCGTCGCCGGCCTGCTCCTCGGCCGCACGGCCCCCGCTTTCGCCCGCCCGCTGGCCGTCCTGCCGACGCTGGCGACGCTGGCCCTCGCCGTCGTCGTCGCCCTCGACCAGGGCGGCGGCACGGGCAACGGCACCACCGCCCTCGACGCGCACACGCAGCTCGCCCCGACCGGCTCCGTGCCGATCGAACTCGCCCTGCACATCGACGGCTTCGCCGCCCTCGTCGCCGTCCTCGTCGGCCTGGTCTCGACCTGCGTGCAGATCTACTCGACGGGCTATCTGCGCGACGACCCGCGCTACCCCTCGTACGCCGCCCTCGTCTCCCTCTTCACCTCCGCGATGCTTCTGGTCGTCTACTCCGGCGACCTGATGGTCCTGCTGGTCGGCTGGGAAGTCATGGGCATCTGTTCGTACTTCCTCGTCGGCCACTACTGGGAGACCCCCGAGGCGCGCTCCGCTTCCCTCAAGGCGTTCCTGGTCACGAAGCTCGGCGACGTCCCCTTCCTCATCGGCCTGTTCGCGCTCGCAGTGGACACGGGCTCGTTCCGCATCACGACGATCCTGGGCAAGGTCACGAGCGAGGGTGGCCTCGACCACCCGACCCTGATCGCCCTCCTGTTGCTTGCCGGTGTGGCGGGCAAGTCCGCGCAGTTCCCGCTGCACACCTGGCTGCCCGACGCGATGGCGGGCCCCACACCCGTCTCCGCCCTGATCCACGCCGCGACGATGGTCGCCGCCGGCGTCTACTTCGTCGCCCGTCTCCTCCCGGTCTTCGCCGCCTCGCAGGCAGCGCTGATCGTCCTCGCGCTCATGGCCGCCGTGACCATGCTCGGCTCGGCCCTCGCCGCGCTCGCCCAGGACGACATCAAGCGCGTCCTCGCGTACTCCACGGTCGGCCAACTCGGCTACATGACCGGGGCCCTGGCTGTCGGCAGCCGCGACGCCGCCGTCTTCCACCTCCTCTCGCACGGCGCCTTCAAGGCGCTGCTGTTCCTCGGTGCGGGCGTGATCATCCATGCCGCGGGCACCAACTCGCTGGCCGCGATGTCCCGCATGAAGGGCCTGCGCGACCGCGTGCCGGACGCCTTCTGGACCATGACCGTGGCGCTGCTCGCACTCGCCGCGATCCCGCCGTTCAGCGGCTTCTTCTCCAAGGAGGCCGTCCTCGGCGCCGCCGAGCACACCGCCACCGGTCACGAGAACGGAGCGCTGACCGCGCCGACCGCGTCCGGCTGGATCGTCCTCGTGGCAGGCCTGATCACGGCCCTGCTCACCGCCGCCTACGCGACCCGGTTCTGGCTCCTCGCGTTCAAGGGCAGCGGTGCCGAGGCCCCCGACCACGGCAAGCAGCCGGTCACGATGAACGTCGTCCTGTGGGTCCTGGCGATCCCCTCCCTCGGCTTCGGGCTGCTCGCGGGCGTGCTCCCCGACTGGTTCGACGGCACATCCCTCACCCCGACGCTGACCACCTCCGTCCTCGGCACCGGCTTCGCGCTCGTCGGCGGCCTGGTCACCTACGCGGCCTGGCGCCACACCACCGCGATGGCGGCCCACCGCACCCCGATCGGCGCCGTCGCGGTCGACACCGAGTCCGGCGACGCCGGCCTGGTCGAAGCCGAGGCCATCGCGACACACACCCCCGCGTACGGGGACATCGCCGCCGCCCCCGACCCGGCCGACCCCGGTCGTCTCCTGCTCGGCCCACTGCACCGCCACGCGGCCGTCGGTTTCCACCTCGACGCTGTTTACGCGGCGCTCTTCGTCCGTCCGGTGCAGGCCGGCGCCGCACTGGTCCGCTTCCTCGACCGCACCGTCGTCGACACCTACGTACGCGGGGCGGCCGAAGCACCGAAGGCGCTGGGCTGGGCCGTGCGCAGGGCCCAGACCGGAAACGTGCAGACCTACCTCAGCGCACTGCTCGCAGGCACCGTCGTTCTGGTGGTCGCCGTCGTCCTCGTCGCCACCGCCGGAGCGTGAGCAGCCGTGATCGATATCAGCGAATCCGTGATGCAGTTCCTTCTCGCATTGATCGTCGTCGGCCCGCTCATCGGTGCCGCTCTCGCTCTCCTCCCGGCCCCTCCAGGGCTGAAGGGGAACTCCCCGGACCAGGCCGTGCTCCGCCACGGCGTGACCGTGACCGGCGTGATCCTCATCGCCGCGATCGTCCTCACGCTCGGCTTCGACCACGACCAGCCGTCAAGGATGCAGGCGACGACCGACATCAGCTGGATCCCCGCGCTCGACGTGCGTATCCACCTCGGCATCGACGGCATCTCCCTCCCCCTCCTCGTGCTCACGGCGCTGCTGACGTTCCTGTGCGCGCTGTACTCCTACTTCCACATGCCGGCCGGGCCGTCCCCCAAGGCTTTCGTCGCCCTGATCCTCGTTCTGGAATCGGGCACGCTCGCGACCTTCGCCGTCCTGGACCTCCTTCTCTTCTTCCTCGCGTTCGAGATGGTCCTCATCCCGATGTACTTCCTCATCGCCCGCTGGGGCGGCGAGCAACGAGCGCAGGCAGCCTGGAAGTTCATCCTCTTCACGCTGCTCGGCTCGGTCGTGATGCTGCTCGGTCTTCTCCTTATCGGCGTTAAGTCGGGCACGTTCGACATCATGGCACTCGCCACTGACAACGGCCGGGGCCTGACCACATCAGTACAGGTCATCGCCGTTCTGGCGATCGGGATCGGGCTCGCGGTGAAGACCCCGATGTGGCCGCTGCACAGCTGGCTGCCCGACGCCCACACCGCCGCCCCGACCGTCGGCTCGGTCCTCCTCGCCGGCGTCATGCTGAAGATGGGCACGTACGGGTTCGTCCGGATCCTGCTCCCCATCGCGCCCGACGGGATGCTGACCTTCGCGCCGTACCTAGCCGCGCTCGCCGTCGTCGGGATCATCTACGGGTCCCTGGCCTGCCTGAACCTTGCCAAGCAGGGCGCGAAGGGCGACCTCAAGCGCCTCATCGCGTACTCCTCCGTCGGTCACATGGGCTTCGTGCTGCTCGGCATCTCGACGATGAGCCCGACCGGCGTGAACGGCGCACTGTTCGCCAACATCGCCCACGGCCTCATCACCGGCCTGCTCTTCTTCCTCGTCGGCGCGCTCAAGGACCGGGCCGGTACCAGCGACCTCGACGCGCTGGCCGGGCAGGGCGGCATGGCCTTGTACGGCAAGGCGCCCCGGCTCGGCGGCCTCCTCGCGTTCGCCGCCGTCGCCTCGCTCGGACTGCCGGGGCTCGCCGGTTTCTGGGGCGAAATGCTCGCGCTGTTCGGCGCGTTCAAGCCCGCCGACGACCTCAGCCGCCCGGCGTTCCTGGTCTTCATGTCGATCGCGGCCTTCGGCACACTGCTCACCGCCGCGTACATGCTCATCGTGGTCCGCCGCGTCTGCATGGGCCCCCGCCCGAAGGAAGCCCCGGCGGCTCCTGAGGCACCCGTGCTCGCCGATGTGCGCGGCTACGAGTTCGCCACCTGGACCCCGCTCGTCGCCCTCACCGTCCTCGCGGGCCTGTGGCCCGCCGCCCTGCTCGGCCTCACGAACCCCGCCGTGCAGAAGCTCCTCGCAGGAGGCATCCAGTGATCGCCGTCGCCGCGCCCTCCGTGGCGTCCCTCGTCCAGTCCGTCGACTGGGTCGCCATCGCGCCGCCCACGATCGCGGCGGTCGTGGCCCTCGTCGTCCTGGTCGCCGACCTGTTCGTGGAAGAGCGCCGCAAGCCGCTCCTGGGCTGGATCTCCGTCGCGGGCCTGGTGGCCGCGGCGCTCGCGCTGCTGCCGCTGATCGGGGACGAGCGCTCCACGTTCTGCCTCAAGGGTGCCTCGTACGACGCCTGCAGCTACACGGCGGACCGCTTCACGCTCGTCATCCAGTTCCTGGTCCTGGCCGGCGCACTGCTCACCGCGCTGCTCTCGATCAGCTCCCTGAAAGACGCGAAGGACGCGAAGAAGCCTCTCCCCGAAGGGGAGTTCTGGTTCCTCCTGCTGTCCTCCGCCGCGGGCGCGGCCCTGCTGCCCGCGTCCCGCGACCTGGCCACGCTCGTCGTCGCCCTGGAAGTCGCCTCGCTCCCCGCCTTCGCCCTCGTGGGCCTCAAGCACGGTGACAGGCGCTCCTCCGACGCGGCCCTGAAGTTCTTTCTCTCCTCGGTCACCGCGACCGCCGTCACCCTGCTCGGCGTGAGCTTCGTGTACGCCTCCACGGGCACCCTGCACCTGACGCGGATCGCCACCGAACTCACCCACGTGGACGGGCAGTTCCACACCCTGGCCCAGACCGGCGTCGCACTCACCCTCGTGGGCTTCGCCTTCAAGACGGCCGCCGTACCGTTCCACTTCTGGGTACCCGACACCTACGTAGGCGCGCCCTTGCCGATCGCCGCCTACTTGTCGGTCATCGGCAAGGCCGTCGGCTTCTCCGGCCTCATCCTCGTCACGGTCGTCGCGTTCCCCTCGTACGCCGACGTGTGGGGTCCGGCCCTCGCCGCGCTCGCCGCGCTGACCATGACCGTCGGAAACGTGGCCGCCATCCGCCAGCAGGCCACGCGCGCGTACAGCGCCGTCCGCTTGCTCGCCTGGTCCTCCGTCGGCCAGGCCGGCTACCTCCTGGTGCCGATCGCCGCGGCCGCCTACTCGGACGACCCCCAGAAATCGATCGGCTCCACCCTCGCGTACGCACTCATGTACGCCGCAGTGAACCTCGGCGCGTTCGCGGTGGCCGCTCTGGTCGCCCGTACGAAGCCGCTGAACCGCCTCAGCGACTATCGGGGCCTGTACGCCTCGCACCCGCTCGCCGCGCTCGTCCTGGGCTTCTTCCTGCTGTGCCTTGCGGGCCTGCCGCCGGGCATCATCGGCCTGTTCGCGAAGGTCACGGTCTTCTCTGCGGCCGTCGACGCGGGGCTCGGCTGGCTCGCCGTCGTCATGGCCGTGAACGTCGTGATCGCGCTCGTCTACTACCTCCAGTGGACCGCGACCCTTTTCCGCGCTCCTGAAGGCGAACCCGCCGTCCACCGTGCGTCCAGGCCGCTCACCGCGGCGATCGCCGTCACAGCCGTCATCGGAGTGGCTCTCTCCGGCGCACCCCAATTGGTCCTTCGTTTTGCCTCGACGGGCCTCTTCTAGGCACCCTCGTACGGCACCACACGTACGGGCCGCCACTGGCCCCACACCAATGACCACAGCCCCACATCAAGGAGACAGGCGTCGTGCTGAGCGGGTTCAAGGACTTCATCCTTCGCGGAAACATCATCACGATGGCCATCGGCCTCGCGGTCGGAACCGCGTTCACGGCTGTGGTCACCGCACTCAGTACGGCGTTCATCGCGCCGCTCATCGGCGTCGCCACGAAGTCCACCGGCGACTTCGGTGAGGCGCACTTCACGGTCGAGGGCACCGACTTCCCGTACGGCAAGTTCGTCAGCGCGATCATCGCCTTCCTGATCACCGCCGCGGTGCTCTACTTCTGCATCGTCGTCCCGATGATGAAGCTCCAGGCACGCCTGGACCGCGGCAAGCCCGTCGACATCAAGGCGGCCCTGCGCGACTGCCCGCGCTGCTACACCCAGATCCCCGGCATCGCCACCCGCTGTGCGCACTGCACGAGCGAGATCGAGGCGGACTCGAACGCCCTGGAGCTGGCGGGTATGCCGCAGCAGCGCTGACCCGGTCGGCCTACCGCCCGCACGGCGCGTCCCGGGCGGACAAGGGAACTCGTCCTCCTCGTCTGGCGTTGACCAGTCAGGGAGGGTCCACTGGACGTGGAAACACACACAGACTCCAGCCCCAGTGGAAGCAGCAGATCAGCAAGCAGTGGGTTCCCCTGCCGCACCATCAGGAGGACGTACCGTGCACCGCCGGCACAACGGGTTGAAGACCGCCGTACTCCTCGGAGGCCTGTCCGCCCTCATCCTCGTCATCGGCAGCTTCTTCGGCCGTACGGGGCTCATCGTCGGGCTCGTCATCGCCCTGGGGACGAATGCGTACGCGTACTGGAACAGCGACAAGCTGGCCCTGCGTGCGATGCGCGCCCGCCCGGTGAGCGAATTCGAGGCACCCGCGCTGTACCGGATGGTGCGCGAGCTCTCCACACAGGCGCGTCAGCCCATGCCGCGCCTGTACATCTCTCCTACGGAGGCGCCGAACGCGTTCGCGACGGGCCGCAATCCGCGCAACGCCGCGGTGTGCTGCACCGAGGGAATCCTGCGCATCCTGGACGAGCGCGAGCTGCGCGGTGTCATCGGGCACGAGCTGAGCCACGTCTACAACCGGGACATCCTGATCTCCTCGGTCGCCGGAGCCCTCGCCTCCGTGATCATGTTCCTGGTCAACTTCGCGTGGCTGATCCCGGTCGGCCGCTCGAACGACGACGAGGGACCCGGCATCTTCGGAATGCTCCTGATCATGATCCTGGGGCCGCTCGCGGCGTCCCTGATCCAGCTCGCCATCAGCCGCTCCCGCGAGTACGAGGCCGATGCCTCCGGTGCCCAGCTGACCGGGGACCCGCTGGCCCTGGCGAGCGCCCTGCGCAAGCTCGAGGCGGGCACGAAGCAGCTGCCCCTGCCCCCGGAGCCACGCATCGAGACGGCGAGCCACATGATGATCGCGAACCCCTTCCGCCCCGGCCAGGGAATGTCGAAGATGTTCTCCACGCACCCGCCGATGGCGGAGCGCATTTCCCGGCTCGAGCAGATGGCAGGTCGCCAACAGTGAAGACAATCCTCAACGTCATCTGGCTGATCCTGAGCGGCTTCTGGCTGTTCCTCGGCTACCTGCTGGCCGGCGTGCTGCTCTGCATCACGGTCATCGGGATCCCGTTCGGTATCGCCTCCTTCAGGATCGGCGTCTACGCCCTGTGGCCCTTCGGGAAGACGACCGTCGAGCGCAGGGACGCGGGCGCGCCCTCCTGCGTGGGCAACGTCCTGTGGCTGATCCTCGCGGGCTGGTGGCTGGCCCTGGCGCACATCTTCACGGGCCTCGCCCTGTGCGTGACGATCATCGGGATCCCGTTCGGCATCGCCAACTTCAAGCTGATCCCGGTCTCACTGCTGCCGCTCGGCCGCGAAATCGTGCCCACGGACCAGCCGTTCGCGGCACGCTAGGCCTCGCGGCCTCCGGTGCCGTGCGCACTACGCGCGCGTAGCCGGACCACGTAGGCGAGCGCCCCAGGGCGATGACACCCGCACCCGCCGCGACGGACGACGCGGGCAGCGAGCACGCCAGCGCCAGGCACCCCGCGGCCCCGAACGCCGGCAGCACCCGCGCGCGTACCGCGGAACTCAGCGTCCACGCCGAGGCGTTGGCGATCGCGTAGTACACCCGCACGCCGAACGACGAGAACCCGATCGCCCCGCGTACGTCGCCGAAGGCCGCCACGACAGCCACCACGACCCCGACCGCGAGCTCGGCCCGCCGCGGCACCCGGGATCGCGGGTGGCGCGGGCGCCCCGGGGCCCGGCCGG
>NZ_JBEOVM010000092.1:0-26255 GCF_040295505.1 Streptomyces sp. NPDC002790
GAGCGGGGGCCGGGGTCGGGCCGAAAAGGCCGGGGCTCTGCCCCGGACCCCGCTGCTCAAACGCCGCAGGGGCTTAAATAGGGGCGTGAACGCACCCGAGCCGATACCCGTCACCCGCGACGTCGACCACGGCACCGCCAAGCTGCTGCCCGACGTCGACCGGGCGCGGGCCTGGTTGCTCACGGTGGACGGCTCGCCCCAGTCGTACGTCGACCTGGACGAGCCCGCCCACCTGGAGTTCGAGTACGCGCGCCGGCTCGGCCACGTCCTCGACTGCCTCGGCGACGAGAGCGCGCCGCTCGACGTCCTGCACCTGGGCGGCGGCGCGCTGACCCTGCCTCGGTACGTCGCCGCCACCCGGCCCGGCTCGCGGCAGGACGTCGTCGAAGCGGACCGGGGGCTGCTCGAGATGGTCGCCGAACATCTGCCGGTGCCGGACGGCGCGGGCATCGTGGTGCACGGCGGCGACGCGCGGACCTGGCTGGAGGCGGCTCCCGAGGCGTGCGTGGACGTGCTCGTGGGGGACGTGTTCGGCGGCTCACGGGTGCCCGCGCACCTGACGACACTGGCCTACGCGCGTGAGGCGGCGCGCGTGCTGCGGCCCGGCGGGACGTACGCGGCCAATCTCGCGGACGGCGCGCCCTTCTCGTTCCTGCGGTCCCAACTGGCCACTTTCGCGGCCGTGTTCCCGCATGTCGCGCTCATCGCCGAGCCGGCGGTGCTGCGGGGGCGGCGGTTCGGCAACGCCGTGCTGCTCGCCTCGCGCGAAGAGCTGGAGGTGGCGGAGCTGGCTCGGCGCACCGCCCGCGACGCGTTCCCCGCGCGGGTGGAGCACGGCGCCGCGCTGCGCCGCTTCGTCGGCGCCACGAAACCGGTCGCCGACGCGGACGCGGTGCCGTCGCCGGAGCCACCGGGCGGCTCGTTCAGCGTGGGGTGACCGGGTCCGCCGCGGGGCTCCCGGAGGCCTTGGGCCCCGTCGTCCCGCGCCGCTTCAGGTGCCGTACGTCCGGCACGAACAGCACCGCGGACGTCGCCACGACGACGAGTGCCGCGCACCCCCACAGCGAGGCCGTCCGTCCGAAGGCCGACTCCGCGGGTCCTGCGAGCGCGGTGGCCAGCGGCACCATCGCGACCGAGCCGAACCAGTCGTAGGCCGAGACGCGGGAGAGTTTCTCCTCGGGGATCTCCTGGTGCAGCGCGGTGATCCAGGAGACGCCGAAGATCTCGATGGTGACGCCGCTGACGAACATCACGGCGACCAGCCAGCCGAGCGGTACGGGCACCGCGAGCGCCGCCGACGGCAGGGCGAGCGAGAAGACGGAGAGCGTCGCCGCGAACAGCAGCCGCTGCGGCTTCCACCGCATCATCAGCAGTCCGCCGAGGATCGTGCCCACGCCGAACGCGCCGAGCGCGATGCCCCAGGGCCCGGCCCCGCCCAGTTCGTCGCGCGCCACCAGCGGCCCGAACACCGCCTCGGCCGCGCCCACCACCGCGACCACGACCGCGAACTGGGCGACGATCGTCCACAGCCACGGCCGGCCGATGACCTCGCGCCACCCGTCCCGCATATCGGCGAGCAGTCCGCTGCCCGGCTCCCGCGGCGGTATGTCGCGCACCTGGAGGAACATCCGCAGCCCGCCCGCGACCAGGAACGCCACCGCGTCCACGGCGAGCACCCAGCCGGGCCCGAGCGCCGCGACCATCGCCCCGCCGAGCGCGGCGCCGCCCACCCCCGCCCCGGACATCCCCATCCGGAACAGCGCGAAGGCGCGGCTTGCCTGCTCCCCGGAGACGGAGGCCATCAGCATGCCCTCGGCCGCCGGGTTGAAGAACGCCTGCCCCGTCCCGCCGAGCGCGCTGAGCGCCATCATCTGCCACAGCTTCGGATCGCCCTGGAGGACGAGCAGCGCGAAGGCGCCCTGGGAGAGGAAGTTGAGAGCGTTCGCCGCGACCATCACGTGGTGCCGCGGCAGCCGGTCGGCGACCGCGCCGCCGACGAGCAGGAAGACCACGAGGAACAGCGTGCGGGACGCGGCCACCAGGCCCACGTCGCCACCGTCGCCGCCCGCGTCGAGCACGGCGAACGCCGAGGCGATCAGCGCGCCGTGCGCCCCCAGAGTCGTGACGACCGCCGAGACGGAGAGCAGCGTGTAGTTCCGTCCGGCCCACGCGGGGCGCAGGCGTCGAGGCTTCGGGTCGGGGGCGGCGGCAGAGGTCACGGAGGGACTATCGCCGCCATGCCACTGAATCGACAAACCGCTTCCCCGGGCATCGGGCGATTGGTCGGCAGATGCCTGATATATCCCAGTTGCTCGCACGCACTCGGAGGGATGGTCAAGCTTGCTACCGACGGGTAACATTCGGGCATGACCGCAGATCAGATGTCCATCGGCGAGATGCTCGCCGCCACGGTGCCGATGGCCCGCACCCTGAACCTCGAGTTCCACGAGACCACGCCGGAGAAGGCGGTCGTCTCGCTGCCCGACCAGGCCGACTACCACAACCACGTCGGCGGACCGCACGCCGGAGCGATGTTCACGCTCGGCGAGTCCGCGAGCGGCGCCATCGTCCTCGCCGCCTTCGGCGACCAGCTCTCGCGCGCGGTGCCGCTCGCCGTGAGTGCCGACATCGCGTACAAGAAGCTGGCGATGGGCCCGGTCACCGCCACCGCGACGCTCGGCCGTCCGGTCGCCGACGTCGTCGCCGAACTCGACGCGGGCGAGCGCCCCGAGTTCCCGGTGAGCATCGCGATCACACGTGAGGACGGCGCCGTGACCGGCGAGATGACGGTTCTCTGGACGCTGCGCCCCAACAGCTGAACGCCGCGCCCCACCACCTGAGGCCCTCCAGTGTGCGCGGGATCACACTCCCCACGGACGTTCATCGCGTGCAGCACTGCACCTTGTGGGACGCGGCGGCGTCATAGGGAGCAGGTAGGCTGCCCGGCGTGCGCGTACCGGAGGGGAGCGCGCGCCGGGCACAGGGCAACTTTGGTGGGTACGGGAGGCGACGTCGATGCACGTCCAGGCATGGCTCGACACGATTCCGGCGGTCGCCGTCTATGCCCTGGTGGCCGGGGTGATCGGCGTCGAGAGCCTCGGCATCCCGCTGCCCGGCGAGATCGTGCTCGTCTCCGCGGCCCTGCTCTCCTCGCAGCACGGCGATGTCAACCCGTTCATCCTCGGGGCCTGCGCCAGCGCGGGCGCCGTCGTCGGTGACTCCATCGGGTACGCGATCGGCCGCAAGGGCGGGCGCCCGCTGCTCGCCAAAATGGGCCGCAAGTTCCCCAAGCACTTCGGCCCCGGACATGTCGGCACCGCCGAGCGGTCCTTCGAGAAGTGGGGCATGTGGGCCGTCTTCTTCGGCCGCTTCATCGCCCTGCTCCGCATCTTCGCCGGACCGCTCGCGGGCGTCCTGCACATGCCGTACTGGAAGTTCCTCATCGCGAACGTCCTGGGCGGCGTCGTCTGGGCCGGCGGCACGACGGCCGTCATCTACTACGTCGGCGTGGTCGCGGAGGACTGGCTCAAGAGGTTCTCCTACGTGGGCCTCGGCGTGGCCGTCCTGATCGGCCTGGGCTCCATGCTCTTCGTGAAGCGCCGTGCAGCGAAGATGGTGGCGGACCACGAGGCGAAGGAAACGGCGACCGAGCCGCAATCCGCTTGATTCAAGCCCCTGCGGCGGTGGCGACGCCGGGTCTTTTCAAGCCCCGCCGTCGGACGAGAGCCAGCGGGGTCCGGGGCAGAGCCCCGCGACCGCAACCCCGCCGCAGGTCAGCGCTACTGGTGCGCCGCCCGATGCACCTTCGCCAGCTCCACATAATGCGTCCCGTTCAGCGTCACCATCTCCCGCTCCTCCGCGGAAAGCTCCCTCCGCACCTTCGCGGGAACACCGGCGACCAGTGATCCGGGCGGAACCACCATCCCCTGCGGCACCAACGCCTGCGCCGCGACCAGCGAACCCGCCCCGATCACCGCGCCGTTGAGCACGGTCGCCCCCATCCCGATCAGGACGTCGTCCTCGATCGTGCAGCCGTGCAGCACCGCGTTGTGGCCGACGGAGACCCGCTCGCCGATCGTCGCCGGGAACCCGAGGTCCACGTGCACCGTGCAGTTGTCCTGGATGTTGCTGTCGGCGCCGAGCGTGATCGGCTCGAACTCGGCCCGCAGCACCGCCCCGTACCAGAGGCTCGCGCCCGCGCTCAGCGTGACGTCGCCGACCACCACGGACGTCGGGGCGGTGAACGCCTCCGGGTCCACCTTCGGTTCCTTGTCGCCGATGCCGGTGACGAGTGCCTCGTGGGACATGAGGTCTGTGCTCCCTACGTGTCGTACGTGTCGTGCGGTGTGTGTCCTGCATACGTCGCGCCAAGGGAAAGGTACCTGTGGGGTGAAGATCACAGGTCGGCGAGGTGGGGGCGGACGATACGCGTGGGTAACGTGACGCCGTGCCGAAACAGCGGAACGACAAGGGTGGGCCGGGACACCGGCTCGTACAGGCCGGATGGCGCTGGGTGCAGCGCAAGGGCGCGGTCACCGCACGGCAGTCCGGCGGGCACCGGTTCGGCGCGATCGGGCACGGCACGAAGCTCGCGTTCCCCCAGGGCACGGTGTTCGGCGAGCCGTGGATCCGGCTGGGCGCGCACTGCATCATCGGGGAGCAAGTGACCCTGACCGCGGGCCTGATGCCGGATCTGGACCTCGGCCAGGACCCGATCCTGACCCTCGGCGACGGCGTCGTGATCGGCCGCGGCAGCCATGTCATCGCCGATACGACGGTGCGGATCGGCAGCGACGTCTACATGGGCCCGTACGTCTACATCACCTCCACCAACCACTCGTACGACGATCCGCACGAGCCCATCGGCAAGCAGTGGCCCCGGATGGAACCGGTCGAGATCGGCCCCGGCTGCTGGATCGGCACCGGCGCCGTGATCCTGCCGGGCGCCCGCCTCGGCCGGAACGTGGTGGTCGCGGCCGGGGCCGTGGTGCGCGGCGACGTACCCGACCACGCCGTGGTCGCGGGCGCGCCCGCACGCGTCGTACGGAGTTGGGACGCGGAGTCCGGCTGGCAGCCGCCGCTCAGGACCCCGGCGCCGCGGGCGATCCCCGAAGGGGTCACGCCGGACCAACTGCTCGCTCTGTCCGAACTGACGGACGAAGCCTGGGACACTGACCACCGGACCAGATAGATGTAGCGAGCAATCAGGGAAGCCGTGGACACGAGCGAGACGAGCGACGACAGCAGGGCCGCCGAGGAGAAGACGGCGGCGGAGGCCACGCCACGCGGCTGGCGCCGATGGGCCATGGACACCCGGCCCCTGCGCATCCCCGCCTACCGCCGCCTGTGGTCGTCGACCATCGTCACGGCCGTCGGCAGCCAGCTCACGGCGGTCGCCGTGCCCAAGCAGATCTTCGACATCACCGGGTCCTCGGCCTGGGTCGGTGCCGCGAGCATGGCGGGGCTCGTGCCGCTCGTGGTGTTCGCGCTGTGGGGCGGGGCGATCGCCGACCACATGGACCGGCGCAAGCTGCTCCTTGTCACCAACAGCGGCATCGCGGTGACCTCGGTCCTCT
This sequence comes from Streptomyces sp. NPDC002790, assembly GCF_040295505.1. Lineage (NCBI taxonomy): Bacteria > Bacillati > Actinomycetota > Actinomycetes > Kitasatosporales > Streptomycetaceae > Streptomyces > Streptomyces sp. NPDC002790. The sequence continues at coordinate 5,577 of NZ_JBEOVM010000092.1, forward strand.
TCTGGCTGCAGGCGATATCCGGGCTGAACTCGGTGGCCGTGCTGATGGTGCTGCTCGCGATGCAGCAGGCGTTCTGGGGCCTCAACGCACCGGCCCGCAACGCGTCCATCGCGCGGCTCGTGCCCGAGAGCCAACTGGCCGCGGCCAACGCGCTCGGCTCGACGGTCATGCAGACCGGCCAGGTCGTCGGCCCGCTCCTCGCCGGTGTGCTCATCCCGGTGATCGGGCTGCCGGAGCTGTACCTGATCGACGCCGTCGCGCTGTGCGTCACCGTGTGGGCGGTGTACCGGCTGCCGTCCCTGCCGCCGCTCGTCGCGTCGGTGAAGAAGCGGGCGGGCGTGCGCGAGATCGTCGACGGCTTCCGGTACATGTCCACGCACAAGGTGCTGCTGCTGTCCTTCCTCGCGGACATCATCGCGATGGTGTTCGGCATGCCGCGTGCCCTGTTCCCGCAGCTCGCCGCGGAGACGTACGCGCCGTACGGGGAGGGGCTCGCGCTGGGGCTGCTGTTCGCGGCGATCCCCATCGGCGCGGTGCTCGGGGGCCTCTTCTCCGGCACGTTCTCGCGGGCGAAGCGGCACGGGTGGATGGTGATCGGGGCGATCGTCGCGTGGGGCCTCGCCATCGCCGGGTTCGGGCTGAGCGGGAGCCTGTGGTGGGCGGTCGTCTTCCTCGCCGTGGCCGGAATCGCCGACATGGTGTCCATGGTGTTCCGCGGGGCGATCCTGCTCTCCGCCGCGACGGACGAGATGCGGGGCCGTATGCAGGGCGTGTTCACGGTCGTCGTCGCGGGCGGCCCCCGGCTTGCGGACGTTCTCCACGGCTCGGGCGGCTCCGCCTTCGGCGCGCAGCCGGCGGTCGCCGGGGGCGGCCTCCTGGTGGTCCTGGCGATGCTCCTCCTGGCCTTCACCGTCCCGGCGCTCCGCCGCTACCGCGTCTGACCGGGGCGGGTGGCGTGGCCGGGGCGGGTGCCGTGGTCGACGCCCGAGGCAATGGTTCCGCGGCACCGGCCCAAAGACCGGGGCTCCGCCCCGCACCCCGCTGCTCAATCGCCGCAGGGGCTTGATTTGCTCGCCCGCCGCACGGGCTTGAATTGATTCGCCCGGCGCGGGGCTTGAACTATCAAGCCCTGCCGACGCCACTGCACTGAACACTGTCGTCTAAAATATTGGTCCAAAGGTTCCCCAGGCTGCTGGGCCCCGACTCTGGACGGAACGTGGCGGATCTCGATCTCCTGAATCAGGCGCTCGCGCGCAACGTCAAGCACTGGCGGTCCGAGCGCGGCTTCACGCTCGACGCGCTCGCCGCCCGCGCGGGCGTCAGCCGCGGCATGCTCATCCAGATCGAGCAGGCTCGCACGAACCCCAGCATCGGCACCGTCGTCAAGATCGGCGACGCGCTCGGCGTCAGCATCACCACGCTGCTCGACTACGAACAGGGCCCCGACGTCCGCATCGTGACGGAGGATCAGGCCGTGCGCCTGTGGCACACGGAGGCCGGCAGCTACAACCGGCTGCTCGCCGGAACCGAGTCCGAGGGCCCGCTGGAGATGTGGGACTGGCACCTCGTGCCCGGTGACGGCAGCGACTCCGACCCGCACCCGCAGGGAACGGTCGAACTGGTCCATGTCACGGCGGGTGAACTGACCCTCGTCGTGGACGGGGCCGCGCATGTAGTGCCCGAGGGTGCGAGCGTCTCGTTCGAGGCGAGCAGCCCGCACTCCTACCGAAACGACGGGACCGGGGACGTGGAGATGATCATGGCTGTGTCGGTGCCTTTCGTACGTTGAGACACCCGGCGGCCGGGCGCGCGGCGGCTGTTAGCGTGCCGCCATGCGCGCACCCATCGGCACCTTCGACCACGTACTCGCCGCCCCCGAGGCCCTCGACCTGCTCACCCGGCCCGTCGCCGACGCCGTCCGGAACTGGCGCGGCACCGTGCCCGCGCAGGACCTGATCCACGTCGACACCGACCCCGAGTGGGCCGACACGGCGACGTTTGTCGAGCACTACGGCCCCGACCTGCTCGCCACGTCCGCGAACTGCGTCGTCGTCGCGGGCAAGCGCGGTGGCGAGACCACCCTCGCGGCCTGCGTCGTGCTGTCCGCGACGAAGGTCGACGTCAATGGGGCGGTGCGGCGCCAACTCGGCGCCCGCAAGGCCTCGTTCGCCCCGATGGGCCGCGCCACCGGTGAGACCGGCATGGAGTACGGCGGCATCACCCCGATCGGCCTGCCCGCCGACTGGCCGGTCCTCGTGGACGCCGCCGTCGTCGACCTCCCGCACGTCCTCATCGGCAGCGGCACCCGCCGCGGCAAGCTGATCGTGCCGGGCAAGGCGCTGTCCGAGCTGCCGGGCGCGGTCGTGGTGGAGGGGCTCGGCGTCACTGTCTGACGTGCCTGCCGGAGGTCACCCCCGCCGTGCCGCCCCTGTGCTCTCCCGCACCACCAGCCGCGTCGGCACCAGCGTCGTGCCGTGTTCCGTCTCGCTCTCGCGTACCTGGCGCAGCGCGCTCTCCACACAGCGCCGGCCGACCTCGGCGAAGTCCTGGTGGACCGTGGTGAGCGGGGGCTGGTACGAGCCCGAGTCCGGGATGTCGTCGAAGCCGATGACCGAGACGTCCTCGGGGACCTTGCGGCCGCGTTCCTCCAGGGCCCGCAGCAGGCCGAGCGCCATCTGGTCGTTCGCCGCGAACACCGCGGTGCAGTCGGCCTGTTCGGCGAGGCGCAGGCCCGCACGGTAGCCGGACTCGGCCGACCAGTCGCCCCGTGCCAGCGGCGGGACGGCGCGGCCCGCGGCCTCAAGTGCCGCACGCCAGGCGTCCGTTCGGCGCTGGGCGGCGTACGACTCGGAGGGCCCCGCCAGGTGCCAGACCGTGCGGTGGCCGAGGTCGAGGAGGTGGCGCACCGCGTCGCGGGTGCCGCCCGCCTGGTCCGTGTCCACCACCGCGTAACGGTCGCCGGCGTCCGAGTCCGCGACCACGACCTTGACGTGCGGCGGCAGCGACAGGCGCGCCGAGTCGAGCAGGTGGACCTCCATGATGACGATGACGGCGTCCACCGCCAGCTCACCGAGGCGGGAGAACGCGCCGCGCACCTCGTCCTGCGTGGGCACCGCGACCGGCAGCAGCGTGACCGCGTAACCCTCCTGCGCGGCCGAGGTGGCGATCGCCTCCAGCGTGCGCATGTTGCCCGTCGTGGACAGCGTGAACGTGATGACGCCGATGGTGCGGAAGTCGCCCCGCTTCAGCGCCCGCGCCGCACTGTTGGGGCGGTAGCCGAGCTCCTTCATCGCGGCGCGGACCCGCTCGCGGGTCTCCTCGTTGACGCCGGGGAAGCCGTTCGAGACGCGGGAGACCGTCTGGGACGAGACACCCGCGACCCGGGCGACGTCGGCCATCGACGCGTTCTGTGTACGACCCCTGCCGCGCCGCGGGGCGTTCTCCTTGGTTGTCACCGTCTCCCTCACCGACTCTTGACCCTCGTCCTCGGTGCAGTGTAGACATGCCGCCACCGAATGTTTACGCAAACATAACAGCTGTCGAGCCCCTTGCGGCCAGGGATGTTTACGCAAACATCGGGGACCGTGACGCATGGACCATGACGCATGGACCAGTGAGGGGCGAGATGACCACGCTGCAACCGCCGGTCGCCTTGAGGCGGCGCCGCTCGTGGACGGGCTGGGGGTTCATCGGCCCCTTCGTGCTCGTCTTCGCACTGGTCTTCCTCGCGCCGCTCGCCTACTCCGTCTACCTGAGCCTGTTCCGTACGCAACTCATCGGCGGCACCACCTTCGTAGGCCTCGACAACTACCAACAGGCCCTCCAGGACGGCCAGTTCTGGGAGGGCGTCGCCCGCGTCGGCCTGTTCCTGCTGATCCAGGTGCCGGTCATGCTGGGCATCGCCCTGCTCGTCGCCCTCGCGATCGACAGCGGCCGCCTCTACGGCAAGGACTTCTTCCGGATCACCGTCTTCCTGCCCTACGCGGTCCCCGCCGTCGTCGCGACCCTCATGTGGGGCTTCATGTACGGCACCCGCTACGGACTGGTCGGCGACCTGGGCGACGCGTTCGGCACGAAGATGCCCGACCCGCTCTCCGCCGACCTGGTCCTCGCATCCCTCGGCAACATCGTGACCTGGGAGTTCGTCGGCTACAACATGCTGATCTTCTTCGCCGCGCTGCGCGTCGTACCGCACTCCCTGTACGAGGCGGCCGAGATCGACGGCGCCGGGCAGTGGCGCGTCATCACCGCCATCAAGCTCCCGGCGATCCGCGGCGCCCTCGTCATCGCCACGATCTTCTCGATCATCGGCAGCTTCCAGCTCTTCAACGAGCCCGCCATCCTCCAGAAGCTCGCGCCGAACGCCATCACCACCGACTACACGCCGAACTACTACACGTACTCGCTGTCCTTCGCGGGCCAGCAGCAGAACTACTCCGCGACGGTCGCCATCGTCATGGGCGTGATCACGATGATCGTCGCCTACGTGGTCCAGCTGCGCGGCATGCGCAAGGGAGCGTGAGCGCGATGACCACCACCACCGGGCCCGTCCGGCCGAGTACCTCGCGGGGGTCCGCCGCCCCGCGCCTGCGTTCACCGCGCCGCCGGGCGAGGTCCGGGCGCTCCCGGCGCAGCGTCCTGCTGACCGTGCTCACCGGCATCGTCCTCGTCTACAGCCTGCTGCCGCTGGTGTGGCTCCTGATCAGCGCCACCAAGTCCCAGCAAGGGCTGGCCCGTTCGTTCGGCCTCTGGTTCGACTCGGACTTCGACCTCTGGCACAACATCGGCGCCACCTTCACGTACCAGGACGGCGTCTTCGGCCGCTGGCTCCTCAACACCCTCCTGTACGTGGTGGTGGGCGCGGGCGGCGCCACCTTCCTCGCGGTCCTCGGCGGGTACGCGCTCGCCAAGTTCGCCTTCCCGGGCAAGCGTGCCGTGTTCGCCGTCGTCATCGGAGCGGTCGCGGTGCCCGGCACGGCGCTCGCCGTCCCCACGTTCCTGATGTTCAGCGAGATGGGGCTCACCGACACCCCGTGGGCCGTCGTCATCCCGTCGCTGGTCTCGCCGTTCGGCCTGTATCTGATGTGGGTGTTCGCCACCGAGGCGATCCCCACCGAGCTGATGGAGGCCGCCCGCATCGACGGTGCGAGCGAGCTGCGCACCTTCTTCCGGGTCGCCCTGCCGCTGCTCGCGCCCGGCACCGTCACCGTGCTGCTCTTCACCACCGTCGCGACCTGGAACAACTACTTCCTGCCGCTGATCATGCTGAAGGACCCCGACTGGTATCCGCTCACGCTAGGCCTCGACTCCTGGAACAAGCAGGCGCAGACGGCCGGCGGCGAGGCCATCCCCCATCTCGTGCTCACCGGCTCGCTGCTCACCATCGTGCCGCTGATCGCCGCGTTCCTGCTGCTCCAGAAGTACTGGCAGTCGGGTCTCTCCGCCGGAAGCGTCAAGGAGTAGGCGCGGCACCGCAGTTCGCACCCTGCACACCCTCCGTAGGACCACGAAGAAGTGGAAGCCATCGCCATGCGCCAGTTGCCCCAGCACTCCCGCCGCGTCCTGCGCGGCATAGGTCTCCTCTGCGCCCTCGCCCTCGGGGCCACCGCCTGCGGCGGCTCCGACGACGGCGGCTCCGCCGACAAGAAGGTCGGGTCGGCCGACCTTCGGTCCGCCCTGAAGAAGGGCGGCACCGTCACCGTGTGGGCGTGGGAGCCCACCCTCAAGCAGGTCGCCGCCGACTTCGAGAAGAAGTACCCGAAGGTCGACGTCAAGCTGGTCAACGCGGGCACCAATAACGACCAGTACAAGGCCCTGTCGAACGCGATCTCGGCGAAGAAGGGCGTCCCGGACGTCGCGCAGATCGAGTACTACGCCCTCGGTCAGTACGCCTTGACCAAGCAGATCACCGACCTCAAGGCCTACGGCGCCGAGAAGCTGGCGGACTCGTACTCGCCGGGGCCGTGGAACTCGGTGAAGTCCGGCGACGGTGGCGGTGTCTACGGACTGCCCATGGACTCGGGCCCGATGGCGCTCTTCTACAACAAGAAGGTCTTCGACAAGTACAAGATCGCCGTCCCGACGACCTGGGACGAGTACGTCGAGGCCGCCCGCAAGCTGCACAAGGCGAACCCGAAGGCGTACATCACCAGCGACGCCGGCGACGCGGGCCTGACCACCAGCCTGCTGTGGCAGTCCGGTTCGCACCCGTACAAGGTCGACGGCACCAAGGTCGGCATCGACTTCACCGACGCGGGCGCGAAGAAGTACACCGCCACCTGGCAGAAGCTGATCGACGACAAGCTCGTCTCGCCCGTCACCGGCTGGACCGACGACTGGTACAAGGGCCTCGGCGACGGCACCATCGCCACGCTGCCCACCGGCGCCTGGATGCCCGCCAACTTCGCGTCCGGCGTGAAGGGCGCGTCCGGCGACTGGCGTGTCGCCCCCATGCCGCAGTGGGAGAAGGGCGCGAACGCGAGCTCGGAGAACGGCGGCAGTTCGCTCGCACTGCCCGAGCTCGGCAAGAACAAGGAACTCGCCTACGCCTTCGTCGAGTACGCCAACTCCGGCGCGGGCGTGCAAACCCGCATCAAGAACGGCGCGTTCCCCGCGACGACGAAGGACCTGAACTCGTCGTCGTTCCAGAACACCGAGTTCCCCTACTTCGGCGGCCAGAAGGCCAACAAGATCTTCGCAGAGTCCGCGAAGAGCGTGCCCACCGACTGGAAGTACCTGCCGTTCCAGGTGTACGCCAACTCGATCTTCAACGACACCGTCGGCAAGGCGTACGTGTCCCCGACCAAGCTCACGGCCGGGCTGAAGTCCTGGCAGGACGCGTCCGTCAAGTACGGCACCGAGCAGGGCTTCACCGTCACCAAGTAGCGCGCGCTGCTTCAACTCCGCATGTCTGGAAGGACATTCATGGTCGCCCCCCTCGCCTCCCGATTCCCGTACGCGCAGAGCTCGGACGGCGCCCGGCGCCTCGGCTACGGAGCCGACTACAACCCCGAGCAGTGGTCGCGGGAGGTGTGGGCGGACGACATCCGGCTGATGCGCGAGGCCGGGGTGAACGTCGTGTCCCTCGCCATCTTCTCCTGGGCGCGGCTCCAGCCCACGGCCGACACCTGGGACTTCGGCTGGCTCGACGAGATCATGGACCTGCTGCACGCGGGCGGCATCGGTGTCGACCTGGCCACCGCCACCGCGTCGCCGCCACCGTGGCTGACCGCCGCGCACCCGGAGATCCTGCCGGTGACCGCGAGCGGCGAGACGCTGTGGCCGGGCGCCCGCCAGCACTGGCGGCCCACGTCGCCCGTCTTCCGCGAGCACGCACTCGCGCTGGTCCGCAGGCTCGCGTCCCGGTACGCCGACCACCCCGCCCTGGTCGCCTGGCACGTCAACAACGAGCTGGGCTGCCACAACGTCTACGACCACTCCGACGACGCGGCCCGCGCCTTCCGGCTCTGGCTGCGCCGCCGCTACACCACGCTCGACGCCCTCAACGACGCCTGGGGCACGGCGTTCTGGTCCCAGCGCTACAGCGACTGGGAGCAGCTCCTGCCGCCGCGGCTCGCCGCCTCGCACCCCAACCCGACGCAGCAGCTCGACTTCAAACGGTTCTCCTCCGACGCGCTCAAGAACCATCTGCTGGCCGAGCGCGCGATCCTGCGGGAGCTGACCCCGGACACGCCCGTCACCACCAACTTCATGGTGATGCCGGGCACCAAGGGAATGGACTACGCGGACTGGGCGGGCGAGGTGGACTTCGTCGCCAACGACCACTACGTCATCCCCGGTCCGCAGGACCGCGACGAGCTCTCCTTCTCCGCCAACCTCACCAGCGGCATCGCGGGCCACCGGCCCTGGTTCCTGATGGAGCACTCCACCAGCGCCGTGAACTGGCAGCCCGTCAACCTGCCGAAGAGGCCGGGGGAGTTGGCCCGCGACTCGCTGCTGCACGTCGCGCACGGCGCCGACGCCGTCTGCTTCTTCCAGTGGCGGCAGTCGGCTGCGGGCGCCGAGAAGTACCACTCGGCGATGCTCCCGCACGCCGGGGCCGACAGTGAACTCTTCCGCTCCGTCGTCGAGTTGGGCGGCACGCTTGAGGCGCTCGCCCCGATCGCGGGCAGCGGGCGCGAAACCGCTCGCGTGGCGATCCTCTTCGACTGGGACTCGTGGTGGGCCGGCGAGCAGGACTCCCACCCCACCTCCCGCCTCGACTACCACCGCGAGGCCCTCGACTGGTACTCGGCGCTGCTGCGCCTCGGCATCCGCGCCGACGTGGTGCCCGCACACCACACCGACCTGTCCGCGTACGACGTCGTCATCGCGTCCGTCCTGCACGTGGTGCCGCAGCCGCTCGCCAAGGAACTCACCCGGTACGTCGAGGGTGGCGGCCACCTCGTCACCACGTACTTCTCCGCGATCGTCGACGAGAACGACCACGTGTGGCTCGGCGGCTATCCGGGCGCGCTGCGTGACGTCCTCGGCATCCGTATCGAGGAGTTCGGGCCGCTCCTCGACGGGGACACCGTCGACCTGGACAACGGCACCACCGGCAGCCTGTGGACCGACCGGATCTCCGTCACCGGCACGGACGTCGAGGTGCTCGCCGGCTACCGGACCGGCACGTACGCGTCCCGCCCGGCCGTCACCCGGCGCGGCACCGGCCGCGGTTCGGCGGCGTACGTCTCCACCCGCCTCGGCGTCGACGGCCTCGCTGTGCTGCTGCCCGAGCTGCTCGCGCCCGCCGGGGTGCGCAGTGAACTCCCGGAGCAGGCCCGTGGGTTGGTCGAGGAGGTCGTGCGGCGCGACGCCGAGCACCGCTACGTCTTCCTGGTCAACCGGAGCGACGAGCGGGTGCCGCTGCCGGGCCTGACCGGCGAGGTCCTCGTCGGTCCTCCCGGTGACGAGTTGGTCCTCGCGCCCCGTCAGGTCGCCGTCCTGCGGCAGCCCAACTCCGGTTTCGGCCAACGGTGAAGGGTCACCGATGTGACGTCGTGAACGCGTGCGGCGCGTACTCCTCTGCGAGGCCGTCGATGAGGGCGGCCGCCCAGCAGGAGTGATCGTGGCCGCCCTCGTAGACGTTGAGGGAGACGTCGAACCCGCGGTCCGCCATCAGTGTGTGCAGCCGGTACAGGTCGTCGAGCATCGTGCCCTCGTTGGAACCGACGTCCATGCGGACGCGGACGTCACCGACCGGTGCCGCGGCGGCCTGTTCGTACAGCCAGGTCTCCGCCCCATCGGCGGACGGTCCCGGGCGTGCCGTCATGCCGGGGCGCCACCAGGTGGAGGCCGAGTGGGCGAGCACCGTGCCGAAGGTGTCGGGGCGGCGCAGGGCGGCCGCGAGGGCGGTCAGGCCGCCGAGACTCTGTCCGCTCAGCACGGTGTGCCGGGGTCCGGGCACGTCCTTCGTCACGGCGGGCAGCAGCTCGTCGGCGAGCATGTCGATGAAGCGCGGATCGGCGCCGAGCTGCCGCATGCGGGCCGCCGGATCGGCCCCCGCCTCGATCCCGACGACGGCCATGGGCGGGATCCGGCCCGCCTCGGCGGCGGCGGTGACCGCGGCCGTGATGCCGTACCGGTCGAACCACCGCTCGCCGTCGAACACGACGAGCAGCCCCGGCGGGGGACCGGTGTCGCAGAGCTCCGGGACGAACTGCCGTACGCGATACACCGATCCGTCGGCGGCAGCGAAGTCGAAGGCCTCGCCGCGGCCCGCGTCGGAGGGCGAGCAGGCGGGCCACTCCGCAAGTGAGGGCGCCCCGTCGAGCTCGATCAGTGAGCCGAACGGGCCGTCCGCATACCGGTTCAGCGGGTCCATGCGGTCGTCCGGCAGCCCACGGGAGGCGCCGCTGCGCGGTCCGTCCGGCGTCATGTGGGGATCGTCGGTGCCGAAGGGGTGGATGCGGTAGCCGCAGCGCAGCCCCAACGGCAGCCGCAGGCTGACGTACCAGACGTCGGTGCCGTCGAGGCGGCGCATCATGCCCGCGCGGAAGCGGTGTTTGTCGGTGATGCGGTTGGCCAGGAGGTAGACCCCCTCGACGGGCCTGTCCTCGCGCCACACCACCGTGACCAGGCGTACTCCCGACGCGTCCTGGACGGGTTCGATCAACGGGCTCCCGGTATGGGCGAGTTCTCGCCAAAACCGATCCAGCGCTTCCGGCCCGTGCGTCCGCACCTCGCCCAACAGCCGGGCCAGATGCGGACTTTCGGGTTCCGCGGACGAAGTCATGTTCCCCATCGTGTGTCCGAGCCTCCAAGAAACTTGTGATACGAACTTAGGTAAGCCTAACCTAAGAACACGGGAGTTGTTTATGCGTGTGCTGTTCGTCGGCCCTCCGCTCTACGGACTGCTGTATCCGGTCCTGTCGCTGGCGCAGGCCTTCCGCGCCGAAGGGCACGACGTCGTAGTGGCCAGCGCCGGGGACTTCACCAAGCGCGTCGCCGAGGCCGGTCTCGTCGGCTTCGACGCCGCGCCGGACCTGGACTCGGAGGCCGAGTACCGGCAGGGGGAGGGCCGCCGCAAGCGGCTCAACATGGGCACCAAGATGGGAAGGTTCTCCTTCTTCGGCGACGAAATGGCCGACGCGCTGGTCGACTTCGCCGGCATGTGGCGGCCGGACCTCGTGATCTACCCGCCGCTCGGGGTCGCGGGTCCGCTGGTGGCGGCCAAGTACGACCTGCCCGTCGTCATGCAGACCGTCGGCTTCGGTCATCAGCGCTGGCACGTCGAGGGCGTGACCAGGTCCATGGACGAGGCCTACGCCCGGCACGGCGTGGCCGCGCCGCAGCCGGACCTGCTGTGGCTGGACGTCGCCCCGCCCAGCATGAAGGTCCTCGACGAGCCGGACCTGTGGTCGATGCGGTACGTCCCCTACAACGGCGGCACCGTCCTGGAGGACTGGTGGAGCACCGACTCCGGACGGCCCCGCATCGTCGTCAGCCTCGGCACCCTCAAGCCGATGGTCGACGGCATCGACCTGGTCAAGTGGGTCGTCGAGTCCGCCCATGAATCGGAGGCGGAGTTCGTGCTCTCGCTCGGTGTGCACGGGCAGCAGGAGATCGAAGAACTGCCCGACAACGTTCGCCTCGTGTCCTGGATCCCGGCGGGGCCGCTGCTCGGCCGCGCCGCCGGATTCATCCACCACGGCGGAGCGGGCAACACGCTCACCGCGCTGTCCTCGGGGGTCCCGCAGATCGTCTTCGGCCAGGGCGCCGACCGGCCCGTCAACGCGCGGACCGTCGAGGAGCGCGGCTGCGGTTTCGTGCCGGGCGAGCACGGCCTCGTCAAGGAGGACATCGACCGGCTGCTGACCGACGCCTCGCTGCAAACCGCCGCCGACGCCGTACGCGACGAGATGCGCGCGCAGGACCCGCCGACCGTCGTCGCCAGGCGCCTCGCCGACCTCGTCGGGTCGGGCTTCCGCCCCGGTCCGACGGCCGCACCCGCACTCGAGGACGTCTGAGGAGACATGCCGAATTCACTGTTCCCCACGACAGGACCCGGCTGGCTGCGGCGCCTGATGGGCATCTGCCTGAGCCGAAGGCGGCTCATGGCCGCGATCGTCTTCTCCTCCATCCTGAGCATCGTCCTGGTGACCCTCGGCCCGCTCCTCACCAAGGACGGCGTCAACCAGGCCGTCGCCGGTGACAGCAGCGGCATCGGCTGGGTCGCCGCCGGACTCGCGCTCATCGCCGCGATCGACTTCGTCGGCAACTACGTACGCCGCTTCACCGGCGGAAAGCTCGCCCTCGACGTGCAGCACAGCCTGCGCGAGGACGTGTTCAACAGCATCCAGCGGCTCGACGGTCCCGGCCAGGACAAGCTGCGCACCGGGCAGGTCATCTCCCGCACCAACAGCGACCTCCAGCAGATCCAGCAGATGCTGACCATGCTTCCGGTGCCGCTCACGGTCGTCACGTACTACCTCTTCGGCATCGCCGCGATGCTCTGGCTCTCGCCCCGGCTGACCGTCGTCACCGTGCTCGTGGTCCTCGCGCTCGGCGCCGTCGCGATGTGGACCAGGCGCCGGGTCTTCGAGACCTCCGCGCGGGCCGCCAACGACGCGGCCGAGGTGACCGAGCACATCAAGGAGGCCATCGACGGCGTCCGCGTCGTCAAGGGCTTCGGCCAGGAGGAGCGGGAGATCCGCTGGCTCGACAGGGCCACCCGGGGCCTCTTCGGCCGCCGTATGCGGATGATGCGCGTGCACGCCGCGCCCGGCGCGACCATGCTCGCGCTGCCCGTCCTCGGCCAGATCGCCGTGCTGGTGTACGGCGGCAGCATGGTCATGGACGCCCGTATCGACATCGGCACGTTCATCGCCTTCGCCGCCTATCTGACGATGCTCACCGGCCCCACCCGCGTGTTCGCCTCGTACCTGGTGATCGCCCAGCGCACCCGCGCCTCCGCCGAGCGCATCTTCGAGCTCATCGACTCGCGGCCCGAGATCCACGACGGCGACAGTGAACTCGCCGACGCGCCCACGGAGTTGGTGTTCGAGAACGTCGGCTTCGGTTACACGCACGACGACCCGGTCCTGAGCGACGTCTCCCTGCGCGTCGGCGCCGGGGAGACCGTCGCCGTCGTCGGCCCCTCCGGATCGGGCAAGTCGACACTGTCGCTGCTCATCCCGAGGTTCTACGACGCCACCTCCGGAACCGTCGCCCTGGGTACCGCCGACGGCCGCACCGACATCCGCAACCTGCGTCTGGAATCGCTGCGCTCGCACGTCGGCGTCGTCTTCGAGGAGCCCTTCCTCTTCGCGCGCAGCGTCCGCGAGAACATCGCCTACGGGCACGAGGACGCCACCGACGAGGAGATCGTCACCGCGGCCGAGGCGGCGGGCGCGCACGCGTTCATCACCGCCCTGCCCGCCGGCTACGACACCGAGCTGACCGAGCGCGGCCAGAACCTCTCCGGAGGCCAGCGCCAACGCCTGGCACTGGCACGGGCGTTGCTGAAGCGGCCGCAGGTGCTGATCGTCGACGACGCGACCTCCGCCGTCGACGCCACGACCGAGGCCGCCATCCACCGCGCCCTGGAGAGCTACGTCGGCGGCGACCGCGTCACCGTGCTCATCGCCCGGCGCCGCTCCACCCTGGAGCTCGCCGACCGGATCGTGGTGCTCGACGACGGTCGCGTCGCCGACAGCGGTACGTACGCCGAACTCGCCGAACGCAGCGTCGTCTTCCAGGAGTTGCTCGCGGGCGACACCGATGAGATCGACGCGCGCACGGCCCGCACACCGGCCGAGTTGTGGCCCGAACGGGAAGCCGAGAGCAGGCCCGAGGCCCCGGCGCCCCGCGACCGGTTCGCCGAGATCCCGCCGAACGTGCTCGCGGACGTCGCCCGGCAGACCCCGCCCACGTTGCGCGCGATTCTGAGCCCGGTGCGAGGACTGCTCACCGTCGCCCTCGCCCTGATCGCCTTCGACGCGCTGGCCCGCGTGCTCGTACCGGTCCTGCTCCAGCGCGGCATCGACGAGGGCATCTCGCCCAAAACCATGAGCACGGTCTGGTGGATCGCGGGCATCGCCCTCGCGCTGTGCGCGGCCAACTGGTTCGTCTACACGTACCAGACCCTGACCAGCGCCCGCGCCTCCGAGTCCGTCCAGTACGGGCTCCGGCTGCGCAGCTACCGGCACCTCAACCTGCTCGGGCTCGACCACTACGAGAAGGAGAGCGCGGGCAGCCTGCTCACCCGGATGACCGTGGACATCGACTCCCTGTCGAAGTTCCTGCAACAGGGCATGGTGCAGGGCATGGTGAGCGTCCTGACGATGGGCGGCATCGCCGTCGCCATGTTCGTCCTCGACTGGCGGCTCGCACTCGCCGCGCTCGCGCCGTTCCCGGTCATCGCCCTGATCACACCGGTCTTCCGGCGCCTGAGTTCGAGTGCGTACAACGAGGCGCGCGACCAGCTCGGCAAGGTCAACAGCTCGCTGCGGGAGAACGTCGCGGGTCTGCGCGTCGCCCAGTCCCACGGCAAGCAGAACAGCACGGCCAAGCACTTCAGCTCCCTGTCGAACCTGAACCGGCTGATCCAGGTGAAGGGGCAGCGGTACATCTCGCTGTACTTCCCGTTCCTGGCGTTCTGCTCGGAGCTGTCGATGGCCCTCGTCGTGCTGGCAGGCGGATACCTCGTCGCGAACGGCACGGTCACGACCGGTGTACTCGCCGCCTTCCTGCTGCTGCTGGGGCAGTTCTACGGGCCGATCCAGCAGCTGTCGAACATCTACGACGCGTATCTGCAGACCCGCACCAGCGTGCGCAAGGTCACCCAACTCCTCGGCACCGAGCCCTCGCAGCGCACCGTCGCCGAACCCGTCGCGGTCTCCGGGCGGTTCACCGGGCACATCGCGCTGCGGGACGTGACCTTCCGCTACGAAGGGGCGGCCGAGGACACCGTCACCGTCGATGACCTCACGCTGGAGGCCGGGAAGAGCGTCGCCGTCGTGGGGGCCACCGGGGCGGGCAAGTCGACCCTGGTGAAACTCCTCGCGCGGTTCTACGACCCGGGGTCCGGGACGGTGCGGCTCGACGGGGTCGACATCGGCCGCTACGAACTCGCGGGCTACCGGCAGCGGGTCGGCATCGTCCCGCAGGAGGCCCATCTGTTCGAGGGCGACATCGCGGAGAACATCCGCTACGGCCGCCCCGACGCGAGCGATGCCGAGGTCGCCGCGGCGGCCGACGCGGTGGGTGCCACCGCGACCATCGCCCGGCTGCCAGGAGGCTTCCGGCACGCCGTGCGCCAGGCCGGCGGCAATCTGTCGGCCAGCGAGCGCCAACTCGTCGCCCTGGCACGGGTGGCGCTCGTCGACCCGGACGTGCTGCTGCTCGACGAGGCCACCGCGATGCTCGACGCCGGCACGGAGAGCGCCGTGCTCGACGGCATGTTCAAGGCGGCCCGCGACAAGACGGCCCTGCTGGTCGCCCACCGCCTGACGACGGCCGCCCGCTGCGACCGTGTCCTGGTGATGGACGCGGGACGGCCCGTCGAGTACGGCCCGCACGCCGAACTCCTCGCGGCGGACGGCGCGTACGCCCGCCTGTGGAACAGCGGACGCCCGAAGGAACCCGCCAAGGAAGCGGCCGGCACGCCGGCCTGACCCACCTTGCGTACGACGCCGCCCCCGCCACGTCACACATGGCGGGGGCGGCGTCGTACGGGTTCGGTCAGACGTGCTGCGCCCTGCGCTCCCGCAGCAGCAGCCACGCCAGGAACAGTCCGCCCGCCACGCCCGTCACCACGCCCACCGGCATCAGCGCCGAACCGGTCACCCGCTGCGTCAGCAGATCGGCGGCCGTCACAAGAAGGGCGCCCATCCACGCTGAGGGCACGACGTTCGGTCCCGCGGCGCGGGTGACGCGGCGGGCCAGTTGGGGGGAGGCCATGGCGAGGAACGGGATGGGGCCCGCCGCGGCGACCGCCATCGCGGTCAGTCCCGTGCCCGCGCACAGCAGGATCAGGCGGCTGCGCTCCGGCGGCACACCGAGGGCGCCCGCCGTGTCGTCGCCCATCTCCAGCATCGTGAGGCGGCGTCCGAACACCATGACCACGGGGACGCAGGCGATCAGGCCGAGCGCGGCCGTCCTGGCCTCGGTCCAGCCGCGGTCGTTGAGCGAGCCGATCGTCCAGCTCGCGGCCTGGGCCGCCTTGCCGATGTCGGCGCGGATGTAGAGGAAGCTCGTCGCCGCCCCGAGCACCGCGGAGACCCCGATGCCGACGAGTACGAGCCGGTAGCCGTGCACGCCGCGGCGCCAGGCGAGCAGATAGACGGCCGTGGCCGTGGCGAAGCCGCCGACGAGTGCGCCGAGGGCGGTCTGCGCGGCCCCCGCGTTGAAGAAGATGATCGCGACGAGCGCCCCCGCCGACGCGCCGTTGCCGAACCCGATGATGTCCGGGCTGCCCAGCGGATTGCGGGTGAGCGACTGGAAGACGGCGCCCGCCATGCCCGTCCCGAAGCCGACGAGAACCGCCACGACGGCGCGCGGCAGCCGCAGGTCGAGCACGATGAACTCGGCGCCCGGCGGCCCGTTCCCCGCGAACGTCCGCAGCACCTCCATCGGCGACAGCTCGTACGTGCCGGTGCCGACGGACAGCACCACCAGGCATGCCGTGACGACGATCAGCGCCAGGCAGACGAGCACCGTACGCGGGTCGAAGCGGACCGAGAACCGGCCCGCCCGCAGCCTCCCGCGGCGCAACTCGGCCTTGAAGGCCGGGGGTTCCTGCTTCTTCAACGAGGACGCCATGGTCACAGCTGGGCCACCTTCCGCTGACGTACGAGGTGGACGAAGATGAGCCCGCCGATGAACGACGTGACGATGTCCGCCTGGATCTCCGACGGCGCCACCACGACCCGGCCGATGACATCCGCCACGAGCAGCAGAGTGGGCGCGAAGAGCGCGCAGAAGGGCAGCATCCACCGCGGGTCGGGGCCCGTGAACGCGCGGACCGCGTGCGGGATCATCAGGCCGATGAAGCCGATCGGCCCGCACACGGCGGTGGCGCTGCCGCACAGCAGCGTGATGGCCACGATCGACAGGACCCGGGTGCGCCGCACGGAGGTGCCGAGCGCGCGGGCGTGGTCCTCGCCGAGCGACAGGGAGCCGAGCGGCCGGGCGAGCGCGAACGCGAGGAGCGCACCGGCGATCAGCAACGGCAGGGCGGTGAGCAGGAGTTCGGGGTCCCGCTTCTCCAGCGTGCCGACGGACCAGAAGCGCATCGAGTCGAGCGTGCTCAGGTCCCACTGCTGCAAGCCGTTGACGTAGCCGAACAGGGCCGCGTTGACGGCCGTGCCGGCGAGCGCGAGGCGCACCGGCGTCGCCGAGCGGGTGCCGCCCAGGGCGTTGACGACGATGGCGGCGACGGCGGCGCCGAGCAGCGCGAACCACAGGTATCCCGTGAACGACGTGATGCCGAACACACTGATCGCGGTGACGACGGCGGCCGAGGAGCCCGCGTTCACCCCGAGCAGCCCGGGGTCGGCGAGGGGGTTGCGGGTCAGTACCTGCATCACGCCGCCCGCGAGCCCGAGCGCCGCGCCCACGGCGATGCCGATGAGCGTTCGAGGCAGCCGCAGTTCACGAACGATGTTGTCGTTCGCGGACCCGTTCGGCGAGAAGAGCCCGCTCCACACCTGGCCGAGCGCGAGGTGTTCGGTGCCCACCGCGAGCGAGAGGGCGGCCGCGGCGACGAGCAGCGCCAGGCCGATCAGCAGTCCCGCGGTGCGGGGTGGGCGGCTTCGCGGCTCGGTGGCCGGGAGTTGTCGTGTTCCGCCGGGGCGGAGTCGTATTCCTGCGGGCATGTGATTAGCTTAGGCTAACCTAACTTCATCTGCTAACAATTACGTCGACAGAAAAGCCAGGAACGAGGAGACATGAGCGTCCAGTCCGTTGCCGCCCTGCCGGACCACCGGCCGGACCGCGTCACCGGTGTCCGCGTCGCGCGCCTCAAGGAGCGCATCGCCGCGGCCGACGACGCTCAGCGTGCGCACATCGCCGCGGAGTTCTGGCGCGAGGCCGCCGTCCGCGGCACGCCGTTCGTCGAGGAGCTCGACGGCGAACCCGACCACCGGGCGGTCACCTTCCTGTGGCGCGGCCACCGCGCCACCCGGCAGGTGCTGCTCATGGTCAGCCACCTCGGCGACCGCGCCCACCTCGCGGGCTCCCTCATGGAGCGGATCCCCGGCACCGACATCTGGCACTTCGGCCTGCGGCTGCGCGCGGACCACCGCGCCTCGTACCGGATCGCCGCCGACGTCTCGGCGAAGGAGCCGCCCGAGGACGCCGAGGTACTGCAGGCCCGGCTGCGTTCCCTCGCCGTCCACGCGGCGCACGACCCGCTCAACCCCCGCCGCCTCCCCACCCGGTGGGGCGCCGGCGACAGCTCCGTCTTCGCCCTGCCCGAGGCTCCCGCCCCGGCCTGGACCGAGCGGCGCGGCACCGTGCCCGCCGGGCGCGTCGAACGGCACCGGGTCGGCGCCGCGGCGCTGGGCGGTGAACGTGACGCAAGCAGCGAACGCGACGTATGGGTGTATCTGCCGCCCGGTTCTCGAGGCGACGGTTCTCGCGGTGACACGGAGCGGATGCCCGTCCTCGTGCTCTGCGACGGCGACATGTGGTTCGGCCGCGTCGGCCTGCAGCACACCCTCGACGCGCTGATCGCCGACGGGCAGCTGCCGCCGCTGGCCGTGCTCGCGCCGGACGCCGTCGACCGGGACACCCGCAACCGTGAACTCGGCGCGCGGGACGCCTTCGTGGAGTTCCTCGCGGACGAGCTGCTGCCGTGGGCTGCGGGCCGCTGGCCCCTCGCCACGGACCCGGCGCGCACGGTCATCGCGGGACAGAGTCTCGGCGGACTCGCCGCCCTGCACGCGGGACGGCTGCGACCGGACCGTTTCGGCCATGTTGTCGCCCAGTCGCCCTCCCTGTGGTGGCGGCCGAGCCTGTCGCCGGGTGTGGTGCAGAAACACATCTTCGGTGTGCCGTGGCTCGTCGCCCGCTACGCGGAGACCGACCCCGCGCCGATCACCGTCCACGTCGACGCCGGGCTGCACGAGGGCCCGATGGTCGACCACTGCCGCACGCTCTACGACACGCTGCACTCGGCCCGCTACCAGGTCACCCGCAACGAGTTTAACGGCGGGCACGACTACGCCTGTTGGCACGTCGCCCTCGCCGACTCGCTGGTCCGACTGCTCGGAACCGCCCCCGCCTAGCACGGCGCCCCCGACTTCCCCCCACGCACCACCTCTCTCATCTCATCGCCCTAAGGAGCCCTACGCACATGTCCTCCCCGAGATTCCGCCGCGCCGCCCTCATACCGGCCGTCGCCGCCGCCGGCGCCCTGCTCCTGAGTGCCTGCGGCAGTGACGGCGGAGACGACGCCGACAACGCCGCGAAGGCCGGATCCGCGTCGAAGACACGGCAGCTCACCGACGCCCAGGGCCGCAAGGTCAAGGTGCCGAGCGACCCCAAGAAGGTCGTCGCGCTCAGCGAGCCGACCCTCGACGCGGCGCTCGCCCTGGGCATCGAGCCGGTCGGCACCACCGCGGGCCGCGGCCAGAAGGGCGTGTCGTCGTACCTCGCCGACAAGGCGTCCAAGGCTCAGGTCGTCGCCTCCGTCGCCGAGGCCGACATGGAGAAGCTCGCCGCGCTCCAGCCCGACCTGATCCTCCTCGACGAGACGACCGGCGCGAAGAAGACCGTCGACAAGCTCCAGGAGATCGCGCCGACCGTCGTCACCGCGAAGCTCAACGAGAACTGGAAGACCGCCTTCACCGACACCGCGGACGCCCTCAACAAGAAGTCCGACGCCGAGAAGTGGCTCGCCGACTTCGACACGCAGGTCGCCGACACCAAGAAGAAGCTCGGCGACAACGCGGGCAAGTCCGTCTCCGTCATCCGCTGGCAGGACGGCGCGCCCTCCGTCGTCGGCAAGGGCGAGGGCCACGTCGGCTCGACGCTCAAGGCGCTCGGCATGGACCGCCCCAAGGACCAGCAGGGCGCGAGCTCCGGCCACAGCGAGCCGGTCTCCCTGGAGAAGCTCGCGACGATCGACGGTGACTGGATGTTCTTCGGCGCCCTCGGCAGCGAGGACGACAGCAAGAAGGCCTACGCAGAGGCCCAGAAGGTCACCAACTTCGGCAAGTTGAAGGCCGAGAAGGACAGCCACGTCGTCGTCATCGACGGCTCGGCGTGGAACAGCTCGGGCGGCCCGCTCGCCGCGCAGACCGTCCTCGACGACATCAAGGGGGCGCTCGCCAAGTGATTCCCGCGATATCTGGTCAGGACCTGGCCGGCCGGCTCGCCCTCGTCACGGGGGCGGGCCGGGGGATCGGCGAGGCGGTCGTCGCCGCGCTCGCCGGTCGCGGCGCGCGTGTGCTCGCCACGGACCTGGACGCCGAAGCCGTCGAGAAGGCGGTCGCCCCCTACGCCGAAGGGCAGGTCGTCGGCCGTGCCCTCGATGTCACCGACGCGGCGGCCGTCGAGGCGCTCGTCGCCGACGCCGAGGACACCCTCGGCCCCCTCGACATCGCCGTCAACGTCGCCGGAATCCTGCGCGGTTCACCCGTCGTGGACCTCACCGACGAGGACTGGGCGGCCTGCTTCGGAGTCAACACCAACGGCGTCATGCACGTCTCCCGTGCGGCCGCACGCCGGATGACCGGGCGGGGGCGCGGCAGCATCGTCACCGTCGCGTCCAACGCCGCCGGCATTCCGCGGCACGGCATGGCGGCGTACGCCGCGTCGAAGGCGGCCACCGCGATGTTCACCAAATGCCTTGGCCTCGAGGTCGCCGCGCACGGGGTGCGGTGCAACAACGTGTGTCCCGGGTCGACGCTCACCGACATGCAGCGTGGCATGTGGGAGGCGGCGCCCGGAGGGGACGTGGAGGCGGGTGCGCGGTCCGTCATCGAGGGGGATCTTGCGGTCCACCGCACGGGTATTCCTCTCGGGCGCATCGCCGATCCCGAGGACGTCGCGGAGGCGGTTGCCTTCCTCGCGTCCGACCGGGCCCGGCACATCACGATGCAGGACCTGTACGTCGATGGTGGCGCCACGCTCCGGGGGTGACCGGGAGCCGTTCCTACGCCACGGGGCTCCGCCCCGGACCCCGGGGGGGGGGGGGGGGGGGGGGGGGCCGGCGAGGGGGGGGGGCCC
>NZ_JBEOVM010000093.1:0-25835 GCF_040295505.1 Streptomyces sp. NPDC002790
CCCCGCTGCTCAATCGCCGCAGGGGCTTGAAAGATCGCCTCAATCGCCGGCGGGGCTTGATAGATCAAGCCCCGCCGGCGGTTGTTTTTTAAGCCCCGCCGGCGATTGAGGCGCGGGGTCCGGGGCGGAGCCCCGTGGCCGTAACGCCGGTCGGGGTGATCGATACGATGCGGGCATACCGAAAACCACCGCCGAGGGGACCACATGGACGACTGCCTGTTCTGCAAGATTGTCGCGGGGGACGTCCCCGCCACCCTGGTCCGCGAGACGGAGTCCACCGTCGCGTTCCGGGACATCAACCCCCAGGCCCCCACCCACATCCTGGTCATCCCCCGCGTCCACCACCCCGACGCCGCCTCCCTCGCCACCGCCGAACCCCAGATCGCCGCCGACGTCCTTCGCGAGGCCGGCGAGGTCGCCAAGGAGGAGAAGCTGGACAGCTACCGGATCGTGTTCAACACCGGCAGCGGCGCAGGCCAGACCGTCTTCCACGCGCACGCCCACGTCCTCGGCGGCCGTGGCCTGCAGTGGCCCCCCGGTTAACCCGTGTCCGTACGCGAATTCGTCGTGCTCGGCACCGCGAGCCAGGTGCCGACCCGGCAGCGCAACCACAACGGCTACCTGCTCCGCTGGGACAGCGAGGGCATCCTCTTCGACCCCGGTGAGGGCACCCAGCGGCAGATGCTGCGCGCAGGCGTGGCCGCGCACGACCTCAACCGGATCTGCGTCACGCACTTCCACGGCGACCACTCCCTCGGCCTCGCGGGCGTCATCCAGCGCATCAACCTCGACCGCGTACCGCACCCGGTGACCGCGCACTACCCGGCGTCCGGGCAGCGGTTCTTCGACCGGCTGCGGTACTCCACCGCGTACCGGGAGACCGTCGACATCGCGGAGGAACCGGTGAGCGGTGAGGGGGCGGTGCTCGCGGACACCGCCGCGTACCGGCTCGAGGCCCGGCGGCTCTCGCACCCCGTCGAGTCGTACGGCTACCGCCTCGTCGAGCCCGACGGGCGCCGCATGCTGCCTGAGCGGCTCGCCGCGCACGGCATCAAGGGGCCCGACGTCGGACGGCTGCACAAGGAGGGCTCCCTGCGGGGCGTCACGCTCGACGAGGTGAGCGAGGTGCGGTGCGGACAGCGCGTCGCGTTCGTGATGGACACCCGGCTCTGTGAGGGCGTGGAGGCGCTCGCCGAGGGCTGCGACCTCCTCGTCATCGAGTCGACCTTCCTCGACGAGGATGCTCAACTCGCCGCTGATCACGGGCACTTGACCGCCTCGCAGGCCGCCCGCGTCGCCCGCGAAGCGGGTGTACGGCACCTCGTCCTCACCCACTTCAGCCAGCGCTACACCGACCCGGGGGAGTTCGCGCGCCAGGCCCGCACCGCCGGTTTCGACGGAGAGCTGACGGTCGCCCGCGACCTGGACCGCGTCCCCGTACCGAAGCGCCGCTGAGCCTTGGGGCCTGGCCCTGCGTACGCTGGTCGGATGTCACTCGCACCACTCGCACGCATCCCCAAGGCCGAGCTCCACCTGCACATCGAAGGCACCCTCGAACCCGAGCTCGCCTTCGAACTCGCCCGCCGCAACGGCATCACCCTGCCGTACGCCGACACCGAGGAACTGCGCAAGGCGTACCTCTTCGCCGACCTGCAGTCCTTCCTCGACCTCTACTACTCGCTGATGGCGGTCCTCGTCACCGAGGGCGACTTCGAGGCGCTCGCCGACGCCTATCTCGCGCGCGCCGCCGAACAGGGCGTGCGGCACGCCGAGATCTTCTTCGACCCGCAGGCGCACGCGGCGCGCGGCGTGGCGATGGGCACCGTCGTCGAGGGACTGCACCGGGCCCTCGCCCGCGGCGAGGAGCGGCACGGGATCTCGGCGAAGCTCATCATGTGCTTCCTGCGCGACCGGTCCGCCGAATCGGCGATGGAGACCCTGGAGGCCGCGAAGCCGTACCTCGACAGGATCGTCGGTGTCGGGCTCGACTCCGCCGAAGTCGGCAACCCCGCCTCCAAGTTCCGCGAGGTGTACGAGGCCGCCGGCGCGCTCGGCCTGCGCAAGGTCGCGCACGCGGGCGAGGAGGGCGACCCGTCGTACGTGTGGGAGGCCCTGGACCTGCTGGGCGTCGAGCGCGTCGACCACGGACTGCGCTCCATCGAGGACCCCGAGCTCGTCGCCCGCCTCGTACGCGACCGGATCCCGCTCACGCTCTGCCCGCTGTCGAACGTGCGGCTGCGCGCCATCGACATGCTGGAGGACCACCCGCTGGTCAAGATGATGGACGCGGGCCTGCTGTGCACGGTCAACTCCGACGACCCGTCCTACTTCGGCGGCTACGCGGGCGACACCTTCCACGCCGTCCACGAGGCCCTCGCCCTCGACCACGACCGGGTGCGGGAGCTGGCCAGGAACTCCTTCGTGGCGTCGTTCCTCGACGGCAGCGACGAGGAGGAGGCGCTTCGGGCGCGCTACATCGCCGAGGTCGAGGCGTACGAACTGGACGACATCTCGGGCTGAGGCTCCAACTCGTCGATCAGAGGCGGCGGTTACCGCCAGTCCGGCACGCCCGGCGTGCCGCGGTGGGCCGTCGCCTCGATCCTCGCGCGGATCTCGCGCATGACCGCCACGATCCGCTCCTCGTGCTCCGGCGTGAGCCGCGCCACCGGCACCGAGCAGCTGATGGCGTCGTGCGCCGGGGCGGCGCGGTCGGGGTATCGCAGCGCGAAGCCGAAGCCGACGATGCCGTCGACACCCTCCTCGCGGTCGACCGAGTGGCCCCGCTCGCGGATCGCGGCGAGGTCGGTGGCGAGCGCCTCGCGCGTGGCGTGCGTACGCCTGGTGGACTGCTCGTACGGGCCCGGCGGCAGCTCGTCGTCCGGGCGCTCGGCGAGCAGCGCCTTGCCCAGCGCGCCGATGTGCGCGGGCAGCCTGCGGCCCACGCGGGTGATCGTCCGCAGATATTCGTGCGACTCGCGGGTCGCCAGATACGCCACGTCGAAGCCGTCGAGGCGCCCCAGGTGGATCGTCTCGCCGAGCGCGTCCGACGCCTCGTCGAGGAACGGGCGTACGGAGCGTACGTACGGGTCCGTGTCCAGGTAGCTGGTGCCCGTCAGCAGGGCGCGGATGCCGATGCCGTACAGCGAACCCGTCACGTCCGTGCGCACCCAGCCGCGCGCGATGAGCGTCTGCAACAGCGCGTACATGGAGCTGCGCGGCACCGCGAGTTCCTCGGCGAGCTCCTGGAGGCGCGCCGGGCGGTCGCCACGGGCCGCGAGCACATCGAGCAGGTCGACGGTGCGGGCGGCCGACTTCACCTCGCGGACTCCGCGCTGCGGCCCGGTGTTGACGCTCTCTGACATGCGCCGATCGTAATCCCGGCGGCACGGGCGCTTCGTGACAGGTTGATGTCGTCCCCCGTGGGACGGGATCGGGTCGTGCACACTGTCCGGATTCCAACCATTGCAGGGAGCGCGACGTGACCTCCACACGACCCGGAACGGACCCCCTCGCGGCGCTGCGCACGACGGCCGACCCGCCCTACGACGTGTATCTCACCGGCACGGTCTTCCTCGACATCATCTTCACCGGCCTCGACAGCGCGCCCGTGCGGGGAACGGAGTCATGGGCGCGCGGCATGGGGTCAAGCCCCGGCGGAATCGCGAACATGGCGACGGCGCTCGCCCGGCTCGGCCTGCGCACCTCGCTCGCCGCGGCCTTCGGCGACGACCACTACGGCGAGTACTGCTGGGACGCCCTCGAACACGGCGAGGGCATCGACCTCAGCTACGCGCGGACCGTCCCGGGCTGGCACTCGCCCGTCACCGTCTCCATGGCGTACGAGGGCGAACGCACGATGGTCAGCCACGGGCACGAGCCGCCGCCCGTCGATCCCTCCCGTCTCCCGCCACCACCCTCAACCGAGGCCCTTCGGGCCGCCTCTCCTGTTGCGCCGGCCTGTCCGCCGCACGCCAGGGCCGCCGTTGCCTCACTCGTGCCCGGCGCCGACGAGCCGTGGGTCGCGACGGCCGCGCGCTCCGGCACGAAGATCTTCGCCGACGTGGGCTGGGACGAGACCGGCCGCTGGGACCTCGCGGCGCTGCCCGGCCTCCGGCACTGCGAGGCGTTCCTGCCGAACGCCGAGGAGGCGATGCGCTACACCCGCACGTCCTGTCCGCGGGCCGCCGCGCACGCGCTCACCGAACACGTCCCGGTCGCCGTGGTCACCCTCGGTGCGGAGGGCGCGTACGCGGTGGACGGCCGGACCGGCGAAACGGCCTCCGTCCCCGCCATCGAGGTCGAGGCCCTCGACCCGACCGGGGCCGGGGACGTCTTCGTCGCCGGCTTCGTCACCGGAACCCTGGCCGGCTGGCCGCTCGCCGACCGCATCGCCTTCGCCGGCCTCACCGCGGCCCTCTCGGTCCAGGAGTTCGGCGGCTCCCTGTCGGCGCCGGGCTGGTCGGAGATCGCGGTCTGGTGGAAAGAGGTCCGCTCCAACGACCACCAGAACCGCTGCGCCCTGGACCGCTACGCCTTCCTGTCCCCCCTCCTCCCCGACACATCCCGCGCCTGGCCCCTACGCCGCGCAGTCCCCACGATCGGCTTCGGCCGGTCGGTGTAGGGGGCGTGGCCGGCGCGGACGATCGGCTTCGGCCGGTCGGCGTAAGCCGTGCCAACGGTCGGCTTCGGCCTGCCGCACAGCCGACACCCGCCGCCTGTCCCCTCTGCCCGGTGCGGCCCGTCTGCTCTGCCCGGGTGCCCGCGCCCGTCTCCCACCCACCCGCCCCCTCCGGGGGCTTGGGCCTCCCGGGATGCGCCCGGCCGAGGAGATCCCGCTTGGGGCCGAAGCGCACGGCGATGCATCACCTGGCTCAACACGGTCAACTACCAGGTCGCGGATATCGGGCAGATGGTCGTCCCCGGCGCCCCGCGCGACTCCCCGCAGCCGCTATAGCATCACCGCCTCCACCTCAGCCGCTGGCGCCATGCGCTCGCTGCGCGACCCGGCCCTATCGGAGTTGGACGAGGAGGATGGCGGCGGGCCGGAGTGAGCGTCAGCAGCCGCCCGGCAGCGGCCCGGTTCATTTTCATGGCCCGGTCGCGACAGGCTTGTGTGCCGAGAATGTCAGTCGGTCCCCCACGCCGATGGTGATGTCGACGTAGCCGAGCGTCTGCAAGCGCACAAGGAAGGCTGCGGGTTCCACCGGGTTGTAGACGTCGCCCTCGTGGAACTCGTGCAACGAATGGCTCGGCAGGCTGTCGGCGCCGACGAGAACACCACCTGGTCGCAGGACACGCAGGATCTCCGCCAGCACCCGGTTCTGGAGCTCCGCCGTCGGCACGTGGTGCAGCATCGTGAACGACGCTGCGGAGTCAAAGGAGTTGTCGGCAAAGTCCAGCGCCGTCCCGCTTCCGTGGTGGGCCTCGACATTCGTCCCGGCATAGCGGGCGGCCAGGCGTGCGGCCGCCTCCGGCTCGACCTCGACGGCCACCAGGCGATCGACCCTGGTGCGCAGCCACTCCGTCGCGGCACCTGGCCCGGGCCCGACCTCCAGCAGCTCCTTCCCCAACTCGGCCCGGGCAACAGCGATCGGCAGAACGTCGTCGTGGAGATGGGCGGCCCACTGCGGGCTCGCGCACAACTCAGCGTGGTTGTTGTTCATGCCGTCGACGCTAGAGATCTGCCGCAGTGTCTCAAAGGCCGTACGCTGCCACCTGATGTCGAGAAACAGACAGGGCGGCGCACTCGTCATCCGGTCGCACTCCATGCCGCCGGGCACGCAGTTCCAGCGGCACACCCACCAGACGCACCAGCTGGCATGGGCTTCCAGCGGCACACTCACCGTCGCCGCCGACACCCGGACCTGGGTGTTGCCGAGCACTCGGGCCCTGTGGGTCCCAGCCGGGGTGCCACACGAGGTGACCTCGGCGAGCCACAGCACCATGATGTCGCTCTACCTGTCCACGGTGCCGGAGACGACGTCATCATGGACCGGGCTACAGCCGATCGTGGTCTCCCCACTGCTCGCCGAACTCATCCGCTACCTGGCCGACCCAGCTCTGGGCACCGACCGACGGGCCCGCGGAGAACCCCTGGTCCTGGATCTGCTGGAGCCGGTGACGGTCACCACGCTCGATACTCCGCTGCCCACCGACCCCCGCGCCTGCGAAGTCGCGCGGGCGCTCCTGAACGATCCTGCCTGCCAGTATTCGCTGGATGCGTGGGGTCGCCGGGTCGGCGCCTCAGGACGTACCCTCGCCCGGCTCTTTCTGTCTGGCACCGGCATGCCCTTCGGCCGGTGGCGTACGCTCGTCCGCCTCCAAGCGGCGCTGCCTGCTCTGGCCGCCGGCGAACCACTGAGCCGGGTTTCGCGGGCAGTCGGCTACGAGACCGTGAGCGCGTTCGTCGCAGCCTTCCGACGCGAAACCGGTGTCGCGCCAGGCACGTACTTCCGACCTTCTCGACCGCCTTTGAGGTGAGAAATCCTGCAGCCCGCATATGAGGCTGCCGAACGAGCGTGTCGGCTTCCGCCCGCGTGGCACCCGCCGCTACATCCGGCTCGACGCCCGACAGCCGTATCCGTAACCCACTCGGCGTTGTCGTACCCGCGCCGTACCCTTGGCGGTGCAGGGCAACACCGCAGAACACACCGCAGAGAAAGTCCCGTACGGGGAGGACTCGAGGGCCACCGGCCCGGCTCATGACGCAGACACCATCCAGCGCCCGCGCACAGTTCACCGTTCCGCCGAAGCACCCCATGGTCGAGGTCCTCGGCTCGGGGGACGCGCTGTTGCGAGTGATTGAGAAGGCCTTCCCGGAGGCCGACATCCACGTCCGGGGCAATGAGATCAGCGCGACCGGAGAGCCGGGGGAAGTCGCCCTCGTCCAGCGCCTGTTCGACGAGATGATGCTGGTAGTGAGGACGGGGGCACCGATGACAGAGGACGCCGTGGAGCGCTCCATCGCCATGCTGAAGGCGACGCAGAACGGCGAGGGCGACGGCCAGGAGACCCCGGCCGAGGTGCTCACGCAGAACATCCTGTCCTCGCGGGGCCGCACGATCCGCCCCAAGACCCTGAACCAGAAGCGCTACGTCGACGCGATCGACAAGCACACGATCGTCTTCGGCATCGGCCCCGCCGGCACCGGCAAGACGTACCTGGCGATGGCCAAGGCGGTCCAGGCCCTGCAGGCCAAGCAGGTCGACCGGATCATCCTGACCCGGCCGGCGGTGGAGGCGGGCGAGCGGCTCGGATTCCTGCCGGGAACGCTGTACGAGAAGATCGACCCGTATCTGCGGCCGCTGTACGACGCACTGCACGACATGCTCGATCCGGATTCCATCCCCCGGCTCATGGCGGCGGGGACGATCGAGGTGGCGCCGCTGGCGTATATGCGCGGAAGGACGATCAATTCGGCGTTCATCATTCTCGACGAGGCGCAGAACACGACGCCCGAGCAGATGAAGATGTTCCTCACCCGTCTCGGCTTCGACTCGAAGATCGTGATCACCGGTGACGTGACGCAGGTCGACCTGCCGGGTGGCACGAAGAGCGGGCTGAGGCAGGTGCAGGACATCCTGGAGGGCCTCGACGACGTGCACTTCTCGCGGCTCAGCTCGCAGGATGTCGTCAGGCACAAGCTCGTCGGCCGTATCGTCGACGCGTACGAGAAGTACGACACCGAGCACGGTACGGAGAACGGCACCCGCAAGGGCCGTCCCAGGGCAAACCAAGGAAAGTAGTCCAACAGCGCCATGTCGATCGACGTCAACAACGAGTCCGGAACCGAGGTCGATGAGCAGGCGATCCTCGACATCGCCCGCTACGCGCTCGCGCGGATGCGCATCCACCCGCTGTCGGAGCTCTCGGTGATCGTCGTCGACGGCGACGCCATGGAGCAGTTGCACGTGCAGTGGATGGACCTGCCGGGGCCGACGGACGTGATGTCGTTCCCGATGGACGAGCTGCGGCCGCCGATGAAGGACGAGGACGAGGCCCCGCAGGGCCTGCTCGGCGACATCGTGCTGTGCCCCGAGGTCGCCAAGCAGCAGGGTGAGGACGCGCCCACGCAGCACTCCATGAACGAGGAGCTCCAGCTCCTCACCGTGCACGGGGTGCTGCACCTGCTCGGGTACGACCACGAGGAGGCCGACGAGAAGGCCGAGATGTTCGGTCTTCAGGCGGGCATCGTGGACGGCTGGCGGGCGGAGAAGGGGATGACGGGGCCCTCGCCGGCGCCGACCGTGTCATGAGCTTTTCGCTGATCGCCGGGGCCGTCGCGCTGGTCGTGATCGCCTGGCTCGCCGCCTGCGCCGAGGCCGGCCTCGCGCGGGTGTCGAGCTTCCGCGCCGAGGAGGCCGTGCGGTCGGGGCGGCGTGGCAGTGCCAAGCTCTCCCAGGTCGCCGCCGACCCGACGCGCTATCTGAATGTCGCGCTCCTGGTGCGTGTGGCGTGCGAGATGGCCGCCGCCGCGCTCGTCACGTACGCGTGCCTGGAGCAGTTCCGGGAGACCTGGCAGGCGCTGCTCGTCGCCATCGGCGTGATGGTGCTGCTGTCGTACGTGGCCGTGGGCGTGTCCCCGCGGACCATCGGGCGGCAGCATCCGCTGAACACTGCCACCGCGGCGGCGTACGTGCTGCTGCCGCTCGCCAGGATCATGGGGCCGATCCCGCCGCTGCTGATCCTGATCGGTAACGCGCTGACGCCCGGCAAGGGTTTCCGGCGCGGCCCGTTCGCCTCCGAGGCCGAGCTGCGGGCGCTTGTCGACCTCGCCGAGAAGGAGTCCCTCATCGAGGACGAGGAGCGCCGCATGGTGCACTCCGTCTTCGAGCTGGGCGACACCCTCGTGCGGGAGGTGATGGTGCCGCGCACCGACCTCGTCGTCATCGAGCGGCACAAGACGATCCGGCAGGCGCTCACCCTCGCCCTGCGGTCCGGGTTCTCGCGGATTCCCGTGGTCGGGGAGAGCGAGGACGACGTCGTGGGTGTGGTGTATCTGAAGGACCTCGCGCGCAAGACGCACATCAACCGGGACGCCGAGGCCGAGTTGGTGTCCACCGCGATGCGGTCCGCGACGTTCGTGCCGGACACCAAGAATGCGGGCGATCTGCTGCGCGAGATGCAGCAGCTGCGCACGCACGTCGCCGTCGTGATCGACGAGTACGGCGGCACGGCGGGCATCGTGACCATCGAGGACATCCTCGAGGAGATCGTCGGAGAGATCACCGACGAGTACGACCGTGAGGTGTCGAACGTTGAGGAACTCGGCGACGAGCGGTTCCGGGTGACGTCCCGGCTCGACATCGGCGACCTCGGTGAGCTGTACGGCATCGAGGAGTTCGACGACGAGGATGTGGAGACGGTGGGCGGGCTGCTGGCCAAGGCCCTCGGCCGGGTGCCGATCGCGGGTGCCTCGTCGCTGGTCACCCTGCCCGACGGGCGGGAGCTGCGGCTGACCGCCGAGGCCCCCGCGGGCCGCCGGAACAAGATCGTGACCGTGCTCTCGGAGCCGGTCGGAGGCCAGAAGGAGAGCACCGGGTGACGCCTCAGGAGTTGCGGGCCTTCTGTCTGTCGTTCAACGCGGCGGTGGAGGACTTTCCGTTCAGTCCGGAGATCTCGGTCTTCAAGGTGCTGGGGAAGATGTTCGCCCTCACGTCCCTGGACGCACGGCCGTTGACCGTCAACCTCAAGTGCGATCCCGACGACGCGCTGCGGCTGCGCGGCGAGTACGAGGGTGTCGTCGTGCCGGGCTGGCACATGAACAAGCGGCACTGGAACACGGTGACCGTCGACCGGCCCGAAGAGCTCCCGGACCGTGTCGTCCGGGAGCTCGTCGAGGACTCGTACGACCTGGTGGTGGCGGGCCTCCCGAAGGCGGAGCGGCTCCGGCTCGACCGGCCATAGGGCCCTAGGCCGCCTCAGGCCCGCTTCGTCCGCAGGCCGAGGCCCACCAGGACGGCCGCGACCAGGACGATGGCCGCGTCCACGGCGAACGCCGTCCGCGCCCCGGTCAGCAGCTGCGGAGCCGTCGTCGCGAGGACGCCGATCAGCGGGATGCCGATCGTGAGGCCGAGCTGCTGGGACGAGGTGACCAGGCCCGTGGCCAGGCCCTGCTCCGCGTCCGTGACGCCCGCCGTCGCCGTCGCCCCGTACGCGATGATCGCGGCCATGTGGCCGATGACGACGAGGGCGTTGGCGATCACCGCGAGCCACACCCAGGCGCCGCTCGTGCCGAGCAGGACGAGCGGGACCGTGAGCGCGCCCTGCCAGGCCAGCGCGGCGACCAGCGTGCGGTGCGCGCCGACGCGGGAGATCAGCCGGGGGACGAGGGTGCCGGTCACCGCGGCGACCGCGCCCTGGAAGCCGAACGCGAGACCCGTCGCCAGGGCCGACAGGTGGAGGACCTCCTGAAGGTAGAGGGTCAGGACGAAGACGACCGTCGTCATCATCGAGAAGGTGATCAGGCCACCGACGTTGCCCCAGGCGACTGTGGAGCGGCGCAGCAGCGGCAGCGACAGGAGCGGCTCGGCCGTGCGGGACTCGATCACGACGAAGGCCGCGAGCAGGGCGGGACCCGCGATGAGCGTGACGATCACGTCGATGCCGCCGAAGCCGTGTTCGGCCGCCGTGGACAGGGCGTAGATCAGGGACAGCAGGCCGCCGGTGACGGTGATCGCGCCGGGCACGTCCAGGCGCGGCCGGTTCGGGGTGCGGGACTCGGGCAGCAGGCGCGGCGCCAGCGGCAGCACGATCACCGCGAACACGGTCAGCAGGCCCATCGTGGAGCGCCAGCCGAGCGACTCGGTGAGGATGCCGCCGAGCACCATGCCCGTGGTGAAGCCGAGCGAGAGCAGCGTGCCGAAGACGCCGAGGGCGCGGGCCCGCAGCGGCCCTTCGGGGAACGTCGTCGTCAGCAGGGCCATGCCGGTCGGCACGACGGCCGCCGCGCCGATCCCCTGGAGCGCGCGCCCCGTCAGGAACGACGCCGGGTCCCAGGCGAAGGTCGCGAGCAGCGACGCCAGCGCGAACAGGGTGAGGCCGCCGAGGAACATCCGGCGCCGCCCGAACAGGTCGCCGACCCGGCCGAACAGGAGCAGGAAGCCACCGGACGGCAGGGCGAAGGCGGTGACCGCCCACTGGAGCGCGGACCGGCCCATGCCGAGGTCGGGACCGAGCACCGGCAGCGCGACGTTCAGCACGGAGAAGTCGAGCGCCACCATGAACTGGGCGGCGCACAGGACGAACAGGACGAGCTTGTCGCGGCCCGACATGCGGGGCGCGGTGGGGAGTTGGGCCTGGGTGGTGGCCGTCGGGGCTGTCGGGGTTGAGGTGTCGATCGCCATGGCCGACAGCCTCGTACGACCGGAATAACCGTGGAGAGTGGGAACTTATGCTGGTGGTCGCACCACCAGACAACCGGGGGAGTCGTACGTGGCCGAGAGCGCAGCGCTGAAGAAGCACCGGCTCGGTGAGTTGCGGGAGTTTCTGATGAGCCGGCGGGCGCGGGTCACGCCGACCGAGGCGGGCCTCCCGGACGGCGGCGCCCGGCGGCGTACGCCGGGGCTGCGCCGCGAGGAGGTCGCGGTGCTCGCCGGGGTGGGCGCCTCCTGGTACCAGTGGCTGGAGCAGGGGCGGGACATCTCGGTGTCGCCGCAGGTGCTCGACGCGGTCGCGCGGGTGCTGCGGATGAGCAGCGCGGAGCGGCGCCATCTGTATGTGCTCGCGGGGCTCAATCCGCCCGCGTACGAGGTCGCGGACGCCGACCGGCGGATGTGCGACGAGCTCGCGCGGCTCATCGACGCCTGGATGCCGTATCCGGCGCACATCATGGACGGCTACTACAACTACGTGAAGTCCAATGACGCCGCCGCGCTCGTCTTCGGGATGGGCCCGGAGCGCACCCGGAACTGTGTCGTCGACTTCTTCACGGACCCCATCTACCGTGCGCGCAGCAACAGTTGGGGTCGGAACGCGGCGACCGTGGTCGCCCAGTTCCGTGCCGCCTGCTCGGAGTGCCCCGACGACGAGGGGTTCCAGGAGGTGCTCGCGCAGGTGAAGGCGGCGAGCCCCGAGTTCGAGGAGCTGTGGGCGCGCCGGGACATCGAGGTGCCGGGAACGGTGCGCAAGGAACTGGACCATCCGGCCGTCGGTCTGCTCGTCATGGAGTCGACCGCGATGAAGATCCCGGCCAGGCCGGACCTCACCATCGTGCTGCACACTCCGCTGCCCGAGGCCGACACCGTCACGAAGCTGGAGTGGCTGGCCTCGCCCGAGGGGCGGCGGGGCTCCATGCACCCCGTCGCAGGGTGAACCCGAGCGCGTTCCATATGCTCACCCCATGACTGAGAGCACCGACCTCGGCCCCGAGGACCGCAAGATCGTCACCCTGGCCCGCTCCACGCGGGCCCGCAACGGTGTGCCCGAGGGGGCGGCCGTGCGGGACGAGACGGGGCGCACGTACGTCGCGGGTACCGTCGCCCTCGATTCCCTGAAGCTGAGCGCGTTGCAGACGGCTGTCGCGATGGCGGTGGCGTCCGGGGCGCAGTCCCTGGAGGCGGCGGCGGTCGTCTCCGCGGTGGACGCGCTGCCGGGGGAGGACCTTGCGGCCGTACGTGATCTGGGTGGGGCCGGTACGCCGGTGTTCTTGGCCGGGCGGGACGGTGTGGTGGTGGAGACGGTGGCAGTGTGAGCGCCGCGGGTGGCCGGGGGCCGGTGTTACGGTCCCGGGGCTCTGCCCACCCGTCGGCTCTCGTACCGGAGCGGGGCTCAAAAGATCGGGGCTCTGCCCCGGACCCCGCGCCTCAATCGCCGGCGGGGCTTACAGGGGGGGGCTTAAACCGGTCAGATCGCGGATGGGCCCCGTTCGCCCGTGCGGACGCGGATGATTGTGTCGACCGGGGTCGCCCATACCTTTCCGTCGCCGATTTTGCCGGTGTGGGCCGCGCGGACGATCGCGTCCATCGCGGGGTCGAGGTCCGCGTCCTCGACGACGACCTCGATGCGCACCTTCGGTACCAGGTCGACCTGGTACTCGGCGCCCCGGTACACCTCGGTGTGGCCGCGCTGGCGGCCGTAGCCACTCGCCTCCGTGACGGTCAGCCCGTCCACACCCAGTTCCTGCAACGCGGTCTTGACCTCGTCGAGGCGGAAGGGCTTCACGACCGCGGTGATCAACTTCATGGCGCGACCTTTCGGGCGACGGGGGCGGCACTCAGGACGCCGTGATCGTACGCACTCTCCGCGTGCGCCGTCTGGTCGAGCCCGGTCAGCTCCTCCTCGGCCGCGGCCCGGAAGCCCATCAGCTTGTCGATGGCCTTCGCGACCCCGTACGTGACGAGGAAGGTGTAGGCCGCGACCACAAGCACCGCGAGCAGCTGCTTGCCGAGCTGGCCGAGCCCACCGCCGTAGAAGAGGCCCACCTTCACCGGGGACCCGGTCATCGCGGACGTCGCGAACAGGCCGATGAGGACCGTGCCCACGACGCCGCCGATGAAGTGCACGCCGACGACGTCGAGGGAGTCGTCGTAGTGGAAGCGCAGCTTCCAGGCGACCGCGTACGAGCAGACGACACCCGCCACGAGCCCGACGACGGCCGCGCCCGGCACGCCGACGACCCCGCAGGCCGGGGTGATGGCGACCAGACCGGCCACCGCGCCCGAGGCCGCGCCGAACGTCGTCGGGTGCCCGTCCCGCCGCTGCTCCACGAACAGCCAGCCCAGCAGGCCCGTGCAGCCCGCGATCAGGGTGTTGAACATGGAGGCCGCGGCGATGCCGTTCGCGCCGAGCGCCGAGCCGCCGTTGAAGCCAAGCCAGCCGAACCACAGCAGGCCCGCGCCCATGACCACCATCGGCAGGTTGTGCGGGCGCATCGCGTCCTTCTTGAAGCCGATGCGCGGGCCGAGGACCAGACAGAGGGCCAGACCGGACGCTCCCGACGCGATTTCGACGACCAGACCCCCCGCGAAGTCGAGCGCGCCGAGATGCGTACTGATCCAGCCTCCCGGGCCCCACACCCAGTGCGCCACGGGAACGTATACGAGCAGTGCCCAGACGGGTACGAAGACCAGCCACGCCCCGAATTTCGTACGGTCCGCGACCGCCCCGCTGATCAGCGCGGCGGTGAGGATCGCGAAGGTCAGCTGGAAGGTCGTGAAGAGGAAGGTGGGCACCGTGCCGGTGACGTCGGATGGGCCGATGCCGGCCATGCCCGCGTGCTCCAGGCCACCGATCAGTCCTGCGCCCGCGTCGTCGCCGAAGGCGAGCGAGTAACCCGCGACCAGCCAGACCACCGTCACGAGGGCGATCGACACAAAGCTCATCATCAGCATGTTGAGGACGCTCTTCGTGCGGACCATGCCGCCGTAGAAGAGGGCGAGTCCAGGCGTCATGAGCAGCACCAGGGCGGTGGCGGCGAGCAGCCAGGCGGTGTCGCCGGTGTCGAGCGCCGGGGCGGCGAGGGGCACGGTCGTGGCAGGCATGCGGATCAGCGTCACGGGTCCGCGTTTCCGGAACCGCACGGACGGGTTTCCGCCGTGTTTCTTGTTGCCGGGTGGTTACCGGGGCCTCACTGTGCTGCGGCACCCCCGCCATCGGGGACAATGGGCGCCATGAGCGCTCGTACCAAGCAGTCCCAGTCGTCGAATTCCCCGGAGCCCGCGCACCGCGCCGGCTTCGCCTGCTTCGTCGGCCGCCCCAACGCGGGCAAGTCCACCCTCACGAACGCTCTGGTCGGCAAGAAGGTGGCCATCACCGCCGACCAGCCGCAGACCACGCGGCACACGGTGCGCGGCATCGTGCACCGCGAGGACGCGCAGCTGATCCTGGTGGACACCCCCGGCCTGCACAAGCCGCGTACGTTGCTGGGCGAGCGCCTCAACGATGTGGTGCGCACCACATGGGCCGAGGTCGACGTGATCGGCTTCTGCTTGCCCGCCGACCAGAAGCTCGGCCCCGGTGACAAGTTCATCGCCAAGGAACTCGCGTCGATCAAGAAGACGCCGAAGGTGGCCATCGTCACCAAGACGGACCTCGTCGACAGCAAGACCCTCGCCGAGCAGCTCATCGCCATCGACCAGCTCGGCAGGGAGCTGGGCATCGAGTGGGCGGAGATCGTGCCGGTGTCGGCGGTGGGTGACGAGCAGATCGGCCTGCT
Organism: Streptomyces sp. NPDC002790; assembly: GCF_040295505.1. Lineage (NCBI taxonomy): Bacteria > Bacillati > Actinomycetota > Actinomycetes > Kitasatosporales > Streptomycetaceae > Streptomyces > Streptomyces sp. NPDC002790. The sequence continues at coordinate 15,155 of NZ_JBEOVM010000093.1, forward strand.
CGCCGACCTGCTGATCCCGATGCTGCCGGAAGGGCCGCAGCTCTACCCCGAGGGCGACCTCACGGACGAGCCCGAGCAGGTCATGGTCGCGGAGCTGATCCGCGAGGCCGCGCTGGAGGGCGTGCGGGACGAGCTGCCGCACTCCATCGCCGTCGTGGTGGAGGAGATGCTGCCGCGCGAGGACCGGCCCGCCGACAAGCCGCTCCTCGACATCCACGCGTTCGTCTACATCGAGCGGCCCAGCCAGAAGGGCATCATCATCGGCCCGAAGGGCAAGCGGCTCAAGGACGTCGGCATCAAGTCCCGCAAGCAGATCGAGGCGCTCCTCGGTACGCCCGTCTACCTGGACCTGCACGTCAAGGTCGCCAAGGACTGGCAGCGGGACCCGCGGCAGCTGCGCAAGCTCGGGTTCTAGTTCTCGTTCCAGGCCTGGGTGTCGCCGCTCGGCGTCAGGTCCTGGAGGCCTATCACCCGCAGCAGTTCCAGGCGTTCGTACGTTTCCGTGCCCGGCCGCGCCGAGTGCACGACGAGCTGCTGGCTGTGCCCGTCGCCGACCAGGACCTCGCAGTCCAGGTCGAGGGCGCCGACCACGGGGTGCAGGAACCGCTTCGGCGACGGGCGGCGCACCACCACTTCGTGCGAGGCCCACAGCTCGTCGAACTCCCTTGACGCGGCCCGGAGTTCGGCCACGAGCGCGGTGGGCCCCGGATCGTCGGGGCGGGCCGCGCTGACCGCCCGCAGGCTCGCCACGTGGGCCCGGCTGTGGGCCTCGTGCTTCTCGGGCGGGGCCAGGGTGCGGCCCGCCGGGTCGGTGAACCAGCGGCGGACCAGATTGGTACCGGTGTGTTCGCCGGTCAGCGCCACCGACATCGTGTTCTGTGCGAGCATCTCGCCCCAGTCGCTCATCACGCTCGCCGGCAGATCGTGCAGCCGGTCCAGGATCAGCAGCAGCCCAGGCCGCACATGGCCGGAGGAACCGCCCGGCCGCGGCGGCTCCTCGCCCGCCAGGTGGAACAGGTGGTCGCGTTCGGTGTCGGTGAGCCGCAGCGCGCGGGCCAGCGCGGTGAGCATCTGCCGCGACGGATGCGAGCCCCTGCGCTGTTCCAGCCGCGTGTAGTAGTCCGTGGACATCCCGGCGAGCTGCGCCACCTCCTCGCGGCGCAGGCCCGGAGTGCGGCGCCGGGGGCCCGCGGCCATGCCGACGTCGGACGGATTGAGGCGGGCGCGGCAGCGGCGCAGGAAGTCGGCGAGTTCGGGTCGGTTCACCTCTCCAGGATCGCTCGGGTCGCCGGGCGGATCCAGTGCGCAGCCAGGGAGTGCCGGTCCCTGGACAAGCGCGTCTCTCCCGCCGCGGCGGCCGCTGCCACAGGCTTCAGGCATGGCTACGACATCGCAATCGATCGAGGAGGCGGCCATGCTGACATTGGTGACGGGTGCGACGGGGCAGGTCGGGCGGCGCTTCGTGCCGCGACTGCTGAAGGGCGCGCCGCAGGGGGACCGGGTACGGGTGCTCGTACGGGACGCGGCGCGCGGCGAGCGGTTCGCGGAGCTTGGCGCGGAGGTCGTCGTCGGCGACCTGCGGGACGTGGAGGTGCTGGGCAAGGCGACGGCCGGGGCGGACGCCGTGGTGAACGTCGCGGCGGCCTTCCGCGGTGTGCCGGACGAGGAGGCGCAGGCGGTCAACCGGGACGCCGCGATCGAACTGGGGCGGGCCGCGGTGGCCTCGGGCGTGCGGAGGTTCGTGCAGGTCAGCACGGGGCTCGTGTACGGGGCGGGTCGCGGGCGGCCGCTGGTCGAGGACGACGAGACGCGGGCGGGCGGCCACCTGTGGGGCGCCTACCCCCAGTCCAAGTGGGAGGCCGAGCGCGCCCTTCGTGACCTGGACGGGCTCGACGACCTGCGGATCGGACGGCTGCCGTTCGTGTACGGCGACGGGGACCCGCATCTGGACAACGTGCTGGAGTGGGCGCCGGCCTGGCCCGCCATGCAGCGCCTCCACATGGGGCACCACGCCGACGTGGCGCAGGCCCTGCGGCGCCTGCTGTACGCGTCCGGCGCGTCCGGCGTCTACAACATCGCCGACGACGCCCCGGTGACCACGGTCGACATCTTCCAGCTGGCCGGGGTCCCGGTGCCTCCGGAGGTGTACGAGAAGGAGACCGCGGACCCGTGGCACGGGGTGCTGTCGACGGGCCGCATCCGCCACGAACTGGGCTTCCGCCCGATCTTCCCGTCGGTGTGGACGGCTCAGGACGCGGGGGTGCTGTAGGCGGTGGCATCTCAAGCCCCTGCGGCGTTTGAGCAGCGGGGTCCGGGGCGGAGCCCCGGGGGATGAGAATTAGGCGCCCTCCTTCAACACCCGGGAGATCAGCCTGCGTTGCTCCTCCGTCAGGCGGGGGTCCGCGCAGTAGACCGTGGTGTCGTCCACCGTGATCGTGTAGCTGAAGCCGTCGGGTACCCCTATCGGCGGCGTGCTCCGGCCGGAGGCCACCGCCTTCTCGGCCAGGGCGTGCCACTCGTGGGCATCGGACCGGCCCGCCGTGTCCACCTCGGCGTGCCGGTCGATGCCGACGAATCCGCCCGTGCGCGCTACGTGAATACGCATGGGTTCCTGTCTACTCCAACCCGCACCTACTGGGTAGCGACGCCGACCTGTTCCCAGGCCTTGAGCACCGACTGGTACTCCTCGCCGCCGCCGTAGCGGGCCTGCGCCGCCTTCACCGTGGCCTTGGCGAAGTCGACGAAGAGGCAGTCCTGCTTGAGCTCGCCGCCGGTGAGCGTGTCGTACCAGATCTGGCCCGCCCGCTCCCACGCGTGCCCGCCGAGCGAATCGGCCAGGATGTAGAACGCGTGGTTGGGGATGCCGGAGTTGATGTGCACGCCGCCGTTGTCACGGCCCGTCTTCACGAAGTGCTCCATGTCGGCGGGCTGCGGGTCCTTGCCGAGCACATCGTCGTCGTACGCCGTGCCGGGCGCCTTCATGGAGCGCAGGGCGACGCCCGTGACGCGCGGCGCGAGCAGGCCCGCGCCGATCAGCCAGTCGGCCTCGGCGGCGGTCTGGCCGAGCGTGTACTGCTTGATGAGCGAGCCGAAGACGTCGGACAGTGACTCGTTCAGGGCGCCGGGCTGACCGAAGTACGTCAGGTTCGCCGTGTACTGCGTGACGCCGTGGGTCAGCTCGTGGCCGATGACGTCGACGGGGATGGTGAAGTCGAGGAAGATCTCGCCGTCACCGTCGCCGAACACCATCTGCTCGCCGTTCCAGAACGCGTTGTTGTACTCCTCGGAGTAGTGCACCGTCGCGTTCAGCGGCAGGCCGCTGCCGTCGATCGAGTAGCGGGAAAACTTCTCCATGTACAGCTCGAACGTCGCGCCGAGCCCCGCGTACGCGCGGTTGACGGTCGCGTCCTTGCCCGGCTTGTCGCCCTCGCCGCGCACCTTGCGCCCCGGCAGCTCCGTGCGGTGCCGGGCGTCGTAGATGGTGCGGTGCGGCTTCTGGCCCGAGACGCCCGCGGGCGGGGCGACGGAGGGCGCGCCGATGACTGTCGTCATCCGGCGCTGCGTGCGCTCGAAGGCGTCGCGCTCCAGGGAGCGGCGGGCCCTGGAGGCGATCGCGGAATCCCCGGCCTGAGCTGCCTTGTCGAGGATGTGGGGCGGCACGATGGTGCAGAACACGGGCTCGAACCCCTGTGGGTTCCCCGTTGGGTTTGCGGTCATGCGAGGCAATCTGGCACCGGGTGATGACGCTGTCACTACCTGCCACCATGATTAGCGAAATAGAGGTATTGATCACCTCTTACCCGTTACCTGTCCACGATCCCGCATACTGATACGGGCCTTCGCGAACGACGGGACTCGGTTAGGGTGCAGAGCACTATGCGATTCGGGCTGCTTCTCCTTAGCTGCCGCGGCGAGGGCCTGTAGACAAGGCCGGCTCCCTCCCCGCGGAGTTTGGTGTTGCGCCGTCGGCCGCCTTCAAGGCCACCTCCGAGGAGCCCACGCATCATGGCAAACCGCCAGCAGCCCAGCAGCATGCCGATCCACAAGTACGGCCGGTACGACCAGGTCGACATCCCGGACCGCACCTGGCCCGGCAAGCGGATCACCACCGCCCCCCGCTGGCTCTCCACGGACCTGCGCGACGGCAACCAGGCGCTGATCGACCCGATGTCGCCGGCCCGCAAGCGCGCGATGTTCGACCTGCTGGTCAAGATGGGCTACAAGGAGATCGAGGTCGGCTTCCCCGCGTCGGGGCAGACGGACTTCGACTTCGTACGCTCGATCATCGAGGACCCGGCCGCGATCCCGGACGATGTCACGATCTCCGTACTGACGCAGGCCCGTGAGGACCTGATCGAGCGGACCGTGGAGTCCCTGAAGGGCGCCAAGAACGCCACGGTCCACCTGTACAACGCCACGGCGCCGGTCTTCCGTCGCGTCGTCTTCCGCGGCTCCAAGGAAGAGATCAAGCAGATCGCCGTCGACGGCACGCGCCTGGTCATGGAGTACGCGGAGAAGCTGCTGGGCCCCGAGACGAAGTTCGGCTACCAGTACAGCCCCGAGATCTTCACGGACACCGAGCTGGAGTTCGCCCTGGAGGTCTGCGAGGCCGTCATGGACGTCTACCAGCCGGGCCCGGACCGCGAGATCATCCTCAACCTGCCCGCCACGGTGGAGCGTTCGACGCCGTCCACGCACGCGGACCGCTTCGAGTGGATGTCCCGCAACCTGTCGCGCCGCGAGTACGTCTGCCTGTCCATCCACCCGCACAACGACCGCGGCACCGCCGTCGCCGCCGCCGAGCTGGGCGTGATGGCGGGCGGCGACCGCGTCGAGGGCTGCCTGTTCGGGCAGGGCGAGCGCACCGGCAACGTCGACCTGGTCACGCTGGGCATGAACCTGTTCTCGCAGGGCGTCGACCCGCAGATCGACTTCTCCCACATCGACGAGATCCGTCGCACGTGGGAGTACTGCAACCAGATGGAGGTCCACCCGCGCCACCCGTACGTGGGCGACCTGGTCTACACGTCCTTCTCCGGCTCCCACCAGGACGCCATCAAGAAGGGCTTCGACGCGATGGAGGCCGACGCGGCAGCCAAGGGCGTCACCGTCGACGACATCGAGTGGGCCGTCCCGTACCTGCCGATCGACCCGAAGGACGTCGGCCGCTCCTACGAGGCCGTCATCCGCGTCAACTCGCAGTCCGGCAAGGGCGGTATCGCGTACGTCCTGAAGGACGGCCACAGCCTGGACCTGCCGCGCCGTATGCAGGTCGAGTTCTCCAAGGTCATCCAGCAGAAGACGGACGCCGAGGGCGGCGAGGTCACGCCGAAGGACATCTGGAACACCTTCCAGGACGAGTACCTGCCGAACCCGAACAACCCGTGGGGCCGCATCCAGGTCAAGACGGGGCAGACCACGACCGACACGGACGGCGTGGACACGCTGACCGTCGAGGCCGAGGTGGACGGCGAGGAGAAGGTCCTGGTGGGCACCGGCAACGGCCCCATCTCCGCCTTCTTCCACGCCCTGCAGGGCATCGGCATCGACGCCCGTCTGCTGGACTACCAGGAGCACACGATGAGCGAGGGCGCCTCCGCGGTCGCCGCCTCGTACATCGAGGTCGCCATCGGGGACAAGGTTCTGTGGGGCATCGGCACCGATGCGAACACGACACGTGCGTCGCTGAAGGCGGTCGTCTCGGCGGTCAACCGGGCTACCCGCTAGGACCTGCCCGGCGGGTCGGGCCGCATCCGGGTGGCCGCGAATGTTCGGTGCCGGTGAGCGGGGTCTGGTGCGTGCAACTGCAAGGCGGAGAAGGGCGACAACGCGGAGCGTTGGCAACCGACGACAACGCCGCAGATGTGCGTGCCGGACCCCGCGACCGCGGCAGGACCCGCCGGGCAGGTCCTAGGGCAGTTGACCTGCGGCTTCTCGGCCCCGTGCACCTTTTGTGGGTGTGCGGGGCCGTGTCGTGTCCCGGCCAGGAACGAGAAGTTCCGTGACCTCGGCGTGACCAAGGTACTGACGCCGCATCAACAATGTGGCTAACATCACGCCAACGCCGCGATGATGCGGTGCCACGACGGGAGGTGTGCGACGTGCTGCCGAATCATGGACGCATGGGACTGACCGGGCTCTCACGGGTGTTCGGGGTGCACACCATATGGACCACCGTGGGCGACGGCGAGTTCTTCTGTCCGGGGTGCGGCGGCGATCGCAACTACCAACGGCGTACCGGCAAACGCCGGTTGGTGCTGCTCGGCGTTCCCGTCCTGCCGCGCGGGCAGGAGGGTCCGGTCGCCGAATGCGCGGCCTGTGAGGGCCGGTTCGGCACGGACGCGCTCGACCACCCGACCACGCACCGCTTCTCGGCGATGCTGCGGGACGCCGTGCACACGGTGGTGCTCGCGGTACTCGCGGGCGGCGGCACGTCGCCGCTGGCGCTCGAATGTGCGGTGGGTACGTTGCGGGAGGCCGGGTTCGAGGACTCCTGCGAGGAGCAACTCGCGGCGCTCGTCGAGGCGTTGATGACCGATGCGGGGCGGGTGGCCGAGCAGTGCGGGGCGGGGGCCGGGCTCGCCATAGAGCTGCACGAGGCGCTCGACCCGCTGGCGCAGCATCTCGCTCCGGCGGGGCGGGAGTCGTTGCTGCTGCAGGGTGCGCGGATCGCCTTGGCGGATGGGGTGTACTCGGCGGGGGAGCGGGATGTGCTCGGCACGGTGGGCGCGGCGTTGACGCTGTGCACGGATGAGGTGGGCGAGCTGCTGGCGGCGGCCTCCCGAACGCCCAGCTGACCCGGGGTCGCGGTCGCGGGGCTCTGCCCCGGACCCCGCTGCTCAATCGCCGCAGGGGCTGGAATGATCGGGGCTCCGCCCCGGGCCCCGCGCCTCAAGCGCCGGCGGGGCTGGAAGGGGCGAGGCTCTGCCCCGGACCGACTGCCGGCTCGTGCCGCACGGCCTCGTCGGGGCTTCGGCCCCGCGGGGTAGCGACCCGCTCAGGGCGCCGCCACGGCCCCCGTCACGAACGCGGACCACGCTGCCGCGCCGATGACCACGACGGCACCGTCGCTGACCTTGGAGTCCCGGACGGGCACGACACCGGGGACTCCGTCGGCGACTTCGAGGCAGGACTCGCCGCCGTCGCCACCGCTGTACGCCGACTTGCGCCAGCGGGCGGCGCCGACGAAGTCGTGGGCGACCTCGACGCAGTTGCCGCCATTGCCGTCGCTGAAAGAGCTCTTGCGCCAGCGTGCGTTGCTCAGGTCGTACTCGCGCATCGTCTGTGGTCCTCCGCCGCCGAATCGATCAGGGCCAGGGACGCCTCCGGCGACAGCGCGGCGGCCCTGAGCTGATCGTATGCCGCTTGTGCGCGGTGCACCACGGCTGGATCGTCCAGCAGATTCCCCGAATACACCGCTTCTGTATAGGCCGTTGGCGGGGCGTCCTCGAACTCCATCAGCCTCAGGTCGCCCGTCATGATGGCGTAGGCCCCGGCCGAGTACGAAAGTACCTGAACCACGGCCGTACGGCGCCGCGCCAGCGCCGCAACGTGCCCCAACTGCTCGGCCATCACGGCGCGTCCGCCCACCGGGATGCGCAGCACGTTCTCGTGCAGGATCACCCAATACTCGGGCCGGGTAGCGTCCCTGAGGACCGTAGCCCTCTCCATGCGGCCGGACACTTTCTCCTCGATGTACTCGTCCGTGGCGAACGGGTTCATGGCGAGGGTGACCGCTCGCGCGTAAGCCGCCGTCTGCAGCAACCCCGGTACCAGCGCCGGCGCGAATTCGCTGATCTCCGTCGCGAGCGCCTCCAGCTCGGCTGCCGCCGCGAAATACCCCGCGTAGCGACGGTCATCGATGAGACTTCGCCACATCCGCTCGAAAATGCCGTCGGTTTGCAGCGAATCGTCGATCCTGCGGGCTACATCCAACTGCGGCTTGCGAATTGCCTGTTCGAATTGGCCGATGTAGCCGCCGGAAACGAATACCCGTATCCCCAACTCCACTTGGGTCAGCCCCGCGTCCTCGCGGCGCCGTTTCAGCTCCACCCCGAAGAACTCCCACGCCGCCTGGCGCGAACCCTTGGCCATGGCCAACCCCCAAGTCGAGCCCCGCAGTTGTAGTGCGCAGACCTCTCCCCACTGTAGGGACAGCGCGCCACCGTGGAGACGCAAAGCGTTAAATCCAATGAGGCAGGGGAGCCACGTGACGGAACAATCGAAGCACGCCGCGCTGTGCGTGGAGGAAGCCGAGGAAACGGTGGAGACATTGCGAGCCGCACTCGCCGGAGCGGGAATTGTGCTGCCCTCGCTCGGCATCGATCCCGGGTCAATCGCACGGAGTGCCCCGTGTCCCTTGGTGGAATTGGGGCGTTGTCCGGTTGACACGGTGGCCCGGCTCGCCGCCGTGCTCCTCGCAGGGACGGACGACAGGAGCGCAACGCCATGAAACCGCCGATCGGTTCGTACGCGGTCGACACGAGCACGGGTCAGGTGGGACGGGTGATGGGGCATGAGGGGCCGTACGTACAATTGCGGCCCTTCGGGGGCGGGCGCGAGTGGGACTGCCCGCCGGACGTGCTGCGCGTGGCGACGACGGGCGAGCGGGTGAGCGCCGCGACGGCGTACGAGAACCGGAGGAGCCGGGGCGAGGTGCCGTAGGGCGGTCGGGAGGCCTCACGTGCGGGACTCAATGGTCCAACAGCCTGTTGGACCATTGCCGTGGGCCACATCGCCCGTGTCGCCCAGGAGGTTCTGGGTGAGGAAGGGGCGTAGGGGACAGGTGGTGGTGTGCCGGGTGCCACATCCGGGGCCTGTTCTCGCAAGGGGGCGTCGTCCGTAAGGGACAATGGGGGGCATGAGTCTGTACCGCGAAGACGGCGTCGTGCCGCGCACCCAGGAGGTGGGCGTGCGATGAGTCTCTATCGCGACGACGGGGTCGTGCTGCGTACGCAGAAGCTCGGTGAGGCCGACCGCATCATTACGTTGCTCACCCGCAACCACGGGCGCGTGCGTGCCGTCGCCCGCGGTGTGCGGCGCACGAAGTCCAAGTTCGGGGCCCGGCTCGAACCCTTCTCCCACGTCGACGTGCAGTTCTTCGCGCGGGGCAGCGAGCTGATCGGGCGCGGGCTCCCGCTCTGTACGCAGAGCGAGACCATCGCCGCGTACGGCGGCGGCATCGTCATGGACTACGCCCGGTACACCGCGGGGACCGCCATGCTGGAGACGGCGGAACGGTTCACCGACCACGAGGGCGAGCCGGCGGTGCAGCAGTACCTGCTCCTGGTCGGCGCCCTGCGTACGCTCGCGCGCGGCGAGCACGCGTCGGGCCTCGTGCTCGACGCGTTCCTGCTGCGCTCGCTCGCGGTCAACGGTTACGCCCCGAGCTTCGGCGACTGCGCGAGGTGCGGAATGCCCGGTCCCAACCGGTTCTTCTCCGTCGGCGCGGGCGGCTCGGTTTGCGTCGACTGCCGGGTACCGGGCAGCGTCGTACCCTCACCGCAGGCCCTCGACCTGCTCGGTGCGCTGCTCACCGGAGACTGGGAGGCGGCGGACACGTGCGAGGCACGGTACGTACGGGAGGGCAACGGGCTGGTGTCGGCCTACCTGCACTGGCACCTCGAGCGCGGACTGCGTTCACTGCGCTACGTAGAGAAGAGCTAGCGAGAGCTGGCAGCTGGAACTGAGCTAGGGGAGAGGCCGGAACATGGCACGTCGCGGAATTCTCGGACGGAACCGCCGTGAGTACACAGCGCCCGAACCGCACCCGTCGGGCGCGCGGCCGCCGAAGATCCCCGGCGAGCTGGTGCCCCAGCACGTGGCGATCGTGATGGACGGCAACGGACGCTGGGCCAAGGACCGCGGCCTGCCGCGCACCGAGGGCCACAAGGTGGGCGCCGAGCGCGTCCTGGATGTGTTGCAGGGCGCGATCGAGATGGGCGTCGGCGCGATCTCGCTGTACGCCTTCTCCACGGAGAACTGGAAGCGGTCGCCCGACGAGGTCCGCTTCCTCATGAACTTCAACCGGGACTTCATCCGCAAGACCCGTGACCAGCTCGACGAGTTGGGTGTGCGGGTGCGGTGGGTGGGGCGGATGCCCAAGCTGTGGAAGTCGGTCGCCAAGGAGCTGGAGATCTCCCAGGAGCAGACCAAGGACAACTCCAAGCTGACCTTGTACTTCTGCATGAACTACGGCGGCCGTGCCGAGATCGCCGACGCGGCGCAGGCGCTCGCGGAGGATGTGAAGGCGGGGCGGCTCGATCCGTCGAAGGTGAGCGAGAAGACGTTCGCGAAGTATCTGTACTACGCGGACATGCCGGATGTGGACCTGTTCCTGCGGCCCAGTGGTGAGCAGCGCACGTCCAACTACCTTCTGTGGCAGAGCGCTTACGCCGAGATGGTCTTCCAGGATGTGCTGTGGCCGGACTTCGATCGGCGGGATCTGTGGCGGGCGTGCGTCGAGTACGCGTCGCGGGACCGGCGGTTCGGCGGGGCGATCCCGAACGAGGCGGCCAAGTGACCTAAGCCCCTCCGGCGATTGGGGAGCGGGGCTCGGGGCAGCGCCCCGACGGCTCCGCGTGGTTGACGCCTCGGGGGGGGGGCCCCCCCCCCCCCGCCCCCACCCACCCCCCGGGGGGTTGTTGAAGAAACACGCCAAAGAAAATCAAACCCACCCCCC